>JAICSL010000007.1 GCA_025936955.1 Nitrososphaeraceae archaeon | reverse complement strand
GGAGAGAAATAATATAATTTAATAAGTTTGAAGTATTCAATTAAAGAATATCTAATCTCATGAAAGATTAGAGCAGGATAAAAACAAATGATATAAAATGGTTAACAAGATTTATTTTCTAGGGTTAATCTCATAAAAGCTATGACAATTTTTCCTATTGACTCTGGTCGTTATGGAAGTAAAGAAATAAAGCATATATTTCAAGAAAACACAAGGTTAAAGTATCAAGTAAATTTTGAAGCTGCAGTAGCAGTAGCACAAGCTCGGATCAAAATTATTCCAATAGATGTTTCGGAAGAAATTCTAATAGCGGCAAAAAGCAATAAGATCACATTAGAAAGAGTGAAGGAGTTAGAAAAAATCAGCGATCATGATACAGCAGCATTGGTAGAAGCGATTGGTGAACAGTGTTCATCAAAATCAAAACCATGGATTCATTACGGTTTGACAAGTAATGACGTGGTAGATTCAAGTACATCGATGCAGATGAAAGATGCATTTACAATTATTGAAACTAAAATTTTGACGCTTGCAACTATTCTTGCTAATAAATCTATACAGTTCCGTTCGCTTCCTGCGGTTGGCAGAACACATGGACAACATGCTAGCATAATAGCCTTTGGACTGAAATTTGCTGTCTGGGCTATTGAAATGATAAAACATGTAGAAAGAATTGAAGAAGGTAAAAAGCGCTTTCTTCTCTGTAAAACTCTTGGTGTTGTAGGAACTGGCTCTCTAATGGGCGATAGAGCACTCGAAGTGCAACAGATAGCAGCTGCAAATTTGGGTCTTTATCCTATAGAAGCTGCTACACAAGTAATTCCTCGCGAACGATATGCAGAGATACAGTTTCTCATTGCTCTTATTGGTTCTACCCTTGATAAGATAGCTATTGAGATTCGAAATTTGCAAAGAACAGAAATTGGCGAGGTTCAAGAACCGTTTAGAAAAGATCAGATGGGAAGTAGCGCTGTTCCTGTTAAGCGTAATCCAATAAAGAGTGAGAGAATTTCTTCACTTGCAAAAATTCTACGTTCACTAGTTAATGTTGCGATGGAAAATATAGCCTTGTGGCATGAAAGAGATTTATCTAATTCAGCAAACGAAAGGTTTACTCTTCCAACTGGTATGATTCTCTTAGACGAAATGCTAAGTTTAATGACAAATATTATTTCTGATATGAATATTAACACGCAAAGGATTTCATCGAATCTAAATATGACAAATGGTCGAATCTATGCAGAATTTGTTTTAGACGCACTTGTAAAAAAGGAAATGCCTAGATTTAAAGCCTATAGAGAGATTCAAAGGATCGCATTTGAATCAGAAAAAAATGGTGAATATTTTTCTGAAGCTATCAAAAAAGATCCCGTTTTGGCAGACGTTTTGTCTCCCTCGGAAATAGAACCAATATTTAACGCAGAAAACCATCTTTCCGCATCACTTAAAATTATTGATAATGTTTCTATTTTGGTAAGAAACTTTATAGCCTGTTTTGAGGAAAAAAATAACCATATAGATCAATAATTCGTATGTTAGATTGAGATATGTCTTTTTGTGATCTAATATATTCATTTATTCCTTGAGTTGTTATTAAGATGAGTATATTATATCATCCATCGGATGTAAAAATTCTACATTAAGAAGATACCAAACATTTTAACAACTTCTATAACAATTTACTTCATTCTTCATCTTTGTATAATAGAAGGAAGCTAAACAGCTAATTTTGGATGTTGAAGAAATAGTATTACTTGCAAGTAATTTAACATAGGCATATTATTTTGCACTTATTAATGGCGATTGAACTAGTGCATTAACTAATTAATCATGGTTTTGACTAGATTCATATAGATAAATAAATGGTCTCTATATACTCCCCATGATTATATCAAACAACTAAAATTCCATATACCCGTAAACAGTTGCGAAGTTCGTGCTATCATTTAATGACCAAAAAATTTCCTATAAAGTACTAGTAAATTCTTTTTACCCTAAGTTTACTTCATTCTATTTCTGTTTTATAGAATGAGTTTAATATCCTTAAAATTACAGTAAGATTTCTTCTTAAGTCACATATACGAAAATAAGCGAAAGTTAGAACAGATCTATGAAAAAATATAATCTCCTGACAATGACCTCAATAATATGTTTTGGCGTAGTATTGAGCATATCTCTGACTTATCAGGAAAATGCAAGAGGTGAAGCACACACTCAATCACAGAGTACAACTATACACTGTTTAGACAGCGGAGATTGTCAATCAACAACTTGCGACAGTAAGGAACATTGTAAAACTTCATCTAGCAATTCAACTGCTCTCAGTAATTCAACTATTCCATCAATTCTAAGGTTCCTACCTGCTAATCAGCTAGCACATTAATCCATGTATATATCCTTGATTGGGAATTGTCTGAGTAGGGACTAAGACAAGTAATCTGGTGATGATCGATATGGAAAAAATGTTGAATGATAATGCCTTCGACCTCGTCACAACTTCATTTAATTATATTCCAACTTCTTTTTGAGAGTCTTATGGATTAATGAACCATATTGTAGCGCTTTTTTTGGTTTCATAGCAGATTCTAAGGGAACTCCAAATGACAATGCAGCTTCTCGCAAAATATGTTTTCGAGTGAAATCATTTGAACTCTTGATCTTTTGATTGACCGGAATATTTTTTGCAAATGAAATGAACTTCGGAGAAAGAAAAGGTTGTTTAATAGTTATTCCAAAATCTGTTGCAATTGTTTCTATTTTTTTCATAAGTATAAATTCATTTGTTATCTTCTCGTCCATCAATTTCATTATCTTTTGTTCACCCTGATCATAAACCAATCTATATTGATTGTAACCACAGAATAGCTCATCACATCCATTTGCCGATAAAATTAGACGTATCTGATTTTGACATGCAAGTCTTGCGATATAAAAATAGGCTAGGCAATTCTCAAAATGTGAGACATTCTTGCAATCAACTTTTTTGTGCAAATATTCTATAGCACAACGAAGATCGGAGTCATTTAGTTCATATATTTTGTGAAGCAAACCCATTTTGTGAGAGATTATTTGGGAAAATTCGATATCAGGAGACTTTGGAAATCCTATAGTTAATAATGTGACTTTTTTTCTCAAATCATAACATATTTTTGAGAGTAAGGTACTATCAATTCCACCAGAGAATGATACTGCCACAGAATCTTCTTGGTTGATCATTTCTGATACTGTTTCAAAAAGGGCTCTTTTTAGATCCTCCAACAATTATAACTTTCTGCACAACATAGAATTATAGAACATATTAAAAGATTTGTTAATCAGTCTTCTCAATATTTCGACTAGACAGTAAATATCATTTTCGTATTGATCAGAATAAACAGCAAGAAAGTAGCTTATTATGATAATAATAAACTTTTTTTATTTAAAAAAAGCAAATCATTTCTGTAGCGACATGATATTATTCGTAAATACACTAATATCTAATTAACTCAGTTAGAGTGTCATTCTGTTAATTAATAGTTACCTTCCAGATTGAACGAAAGTACCACAAACATATAATAACGCATCATTTTTTACGGTTTGTTTAGATTCAATGACAAATCAAAATCTATGAAATCCTCAATAACGATGGTTTTAGCAATCAGGATAACTGCTCGTTACTATTTTCGTTGTCTAAGCCGTATTTTAATGCAACCTTTTTGTCCATTTCTTCTTTTTCTTTTATGAATTCATTATATCGTTTATTCCATGAGCCGATCAAACGATACTGCCTTATCCCTGTTATAAGCCATACAGAAGATATAACAATAACCGAGCCCAGCAATATGCTAAGGATTAATCCAAACTCATTCTCTATCTCAAGTACAGCAAAGAAAGAAGGATGTCGTAGTAAATAGATCGAGAGTGCCATAGCAAGAGGAGCCAAAACAATCGCAGAAATAGAAACACCTCTAAGAGTATTTCTTATTCTAAGTATTTGTTCTATATAGCTATCAACTATACCCAATATATCGTGACGTGATGCAGTAAGATCATTATCATTATTGTACTCCATCTAGAGATGTCAATATATTCCGACATTTGTCATATTTAGGTTATGATTAACATAGTTAATTCATATTCTTATCTGCACAAATTATACTATTGAATTATCTAAACTTTGGAAATGATTTCAAAATTGTAGATGAAATTAGGAAGAAAATCGAGTGATATACTCATAATCTATGTTTATAAAAAAATGCTTAACTAGTATTTGAGGCAGTGGATAAACAATTTATCCTACAGCATTTATGCAGGTTATTCAATTGTCATAAATGTTAAGGGCAGATGATTTCAACTATATACATTCACGTTTGAATAAAATAATTGCTCTTATTATCATTCTAATATGGCAGGTGACATCTTAATATCATCCTACTGATTTTATTTTAATTTTTTTGTCCTTATTTCCTTAAGTTCAACCACAAATGCAACGAGAATATTTATCTAATCAACAATGTATGCGATGGAGATGTCTTCTATTCAGAGGCTAGTTGTATCACAAATATGAACAATATTTATATTGTTAATGTTGACACTACGTAATTTCCTCACCGAAGAGAATTAGGCAGTCCGTAAATAAATACAATGTTAGTGGCAAAATCAAGAAAATGAACCATTGTATTTCAGTCTTATAACTGATACCTACTACGAATCTATTCGACTACTGGTTGTTACACTGAAGAAAGGTGGATGGGGTGTGTTAGAGGCATATTCAATCTACCTGTCTATTTTCCTGTCGATCACAGAAAATATGGATACAATTTGGAACAAAGTAAATAAGAGAAGTCTATTTTCCTTTCTTATTATCATGAATGTGTTGATCCAACTAATTGCAGTGGTAAGCTTGACAACTATTGGCGTATTGGTAGTTTTACTAGCAATTTATGCTAGGATCTATTCGAATACTAGAGCATCGTTTACACTTGGATTAATATTCTTTGCAGCTCTGATCATGTTGCAAAATATAATTGCAGTATATGCTTATTTCGCGATGGAAGAATTATACTCTTCGCATTTACTTCCGTATTTTGTAGCTATACATATTGCAGAACTTGCAGGAATAGCCTCATTATTAAAGGTGACATTGTAACTTTTGGTATCTGGATAGTTTCCTCTATATCGCTCTCACTATTGCTCAGCACATTGAGTCAATAAAGCATTGTAGCTTATATAAAAGAACAGATATCCAAAAGATAAATTAGATCCCCTTCTCAAATAGTAGATTCGACAAACTCATAAATATTTTATAAGTAACACCAGGATAAATAAATTGATAGATAATTCAATAAAATATTTTGACATTCATATAGCCGAAAAGAGCGAACAAAAATAGAGAGTAGACTACAAACAGTATTGAGGTCTATTTATTTTCTATAAATAGATTACCTTATCTACCATGCTGATAGTTTTTGTCGCTCAGAATGATAGAAATATACCTATATGAAAATTTGCAATATTCTCGATTTAACAGAATACTACATACTAACTATTCATGTGGAATAAAATACACTCTATCAAACAGATATTTTAATATCTGTCAAGAAAATAACGTTAGATGCTATTTTGTTAGAGCAAATCATGGCTTCGTTCAACTTATAGACAATAATTCGGGGTCATTATTTACTTCTAGTTCTAATCGTTTTATCTTTCTAGCGAAGGCTAGATATGTGGTATGTCCTATCATCCTAGTTGATGGTCTAGTCATACCCTCTCTTGCCTCTATACTCCGAATCATTATTTCGACACAGTCGATATCGATGTAGCCATTTCGCTTTAATTCAGTTGCAGTTTTTTCCAACTGATTCATCGTAGGACAGATTGCAACAAATGCCCCACTACCTTTCAATGCATCATGAACCTGGTTAACTACTGTCCAAGGATCACCTAAATCAACTATTGCTAAATCAAAGTCCGTAATATCAATACCATGATGGGCGTCATATTTATGCATAGTAACATATTCAGTCATATTCGCCTTCTCCAGGTTTCGTTGCGCAATATCCATAAAATCTGAATTTACATCGAAAGTATAGATATGACCATCTGGTTTTATAATGCTGGCCATAAATGTTGTTAGTGCCGCACTGCCAGTTCCAATTTCTAGCACTTTCGATCCATTTTTTAGGCCCGTGCGAGAAGCTATGAATCCAAGATCCTTTGGATATATAATCTGAGTTTTTCGTTCAGACTTCATTATAAAATCATGAATCGTCGGTTGGATCAGGTAAACAATTTTGTTTTCTGTAGTTTTTACCGCACAACCATACTCCATTCCAATAATTGAGGAGACATCTATTATCCCTAGATGTGTGTGCATTTTCTTTCCAACAGTAACCTTTGTCAACCATTTTTTTCTCTGGGTATAGAATAATAAAACGTATGAGCCTTCTTGTATATTCATACGCAATGATAACAAAAATCAAAGGTAATAAAAACTCAACAGTTTCTTTGAGGTTATCCAAAGTTTCTAATCTTTAAACGCTAAATGGAAGATCAAAATGCAAATATACAGAGGTATAAACCTATAATCGTCATTTTCATAGATATAACCTAATATGTTGTGCTTATAATATATATTGTCATTATTTGGATAATAACTACATCATCAATATAACGAAAAATAAATTTGTGAATCAAATATATGGAAAGCGTACATATTATGTTAGAATCAAGAGAAAATGGTCAAAAGGTTCGATCTTAGTATTTGTTAAAGGTAAAGAGGCAGAAGAATCGTTTACTGGTTACGGCATTATAGAAAAAATATTTGACATGGAGTACGTAGATCCTGCTGAAAAAAAAATGTTGGTCGAATATGACTTGTATTACAAAATAGTATTTGGTAAATTGGTAAAATTTTGTCCTAAAATACTTGTAAGAGACACGCCGATAGGTTCATTGAATAAAACAGGAGTGTTGTTACATGGGATGCAAATTAAGGAATCAGATATTTTACAAATTGAAATTCTTGCAGCTGCTATAATAATATCATAAATAGATTAATTGTCGATTGATTTATTAACACTTTTCTTATAGTGGTTACAAGAATGTCAGCTTCTACTGTTAGAATCGACAGAGATTCATTAGGGGAAATAAAAGTTCCTTCCCAGGCTTATTATGGTGCCTTTACAGCTAGAGCTATGGACCAATATAAGGTTACAGGACATAAAGCCCACAAAAATCTTGTCAAAGCATACGTCATGATAAAGAAATCTGCAGCTTTAGCTAACAAAGATTTGAAGGTACTTGAAAGAGAGAAAGCCAACGCAATTGTGAAAGCATGTGATGAAATCCTAGCAGGTAAGTTACTCGACCAATTTGTGATAGATGCGATAAACTCGGGTGCTGGTACTGCGTTTAATATGAATGCCAACGAAGTAATAGCAAACAGGGCACTAGAATACTTAGGCAAGAGTAAGGGTGAATACGAAATAATTAACCCAAATGACCATGTCAATATGTCTCAGTCAAGCAATGATACATTTCCTACTGCAATGCAGATTGCCATTTTAATTAATATATGTGAAACTATATCAGCGCTGAATAAATTAATTCTGTCATTGAAAAAGAAAGCAAAAGAATTTAATAATATAATGAAAATTGGTAGAACACATCTGATGGATGCGCTTCCTGTTACCTTGGGAACAGAATTCGAAGAATATGTTTATTCATTAAACAAAGCAAATATGAACCTCAAAGTAGCAACAGAAAATCTTGAATATATAGGCCTAGGCGGAACAGCAGTAGGTACAGGTGCTAATACTCCAAAAGGTTATAAAAAAAAAGTCATTAAATACTTATCACAAATTTCTGGACTAAATCTCAAGTCATCTAAGAATCCATTTTATTCACTTCAGAGTAAATATGATGTGGCCAATTGTTCCTCTATTATTCGCAACCTTGCAATTGAATTGATTAAGATGGCAAATGATCTTCGCCTGATGGCATCTGGCCCTATCGCTGGTTTGGCAGAAATTTTAATACCTGCAGTTCATGCTGGATCTTCTATAATGCCAGGGAAGGTTAATCCCTCTCTTGCAGAATGTCTTAATATGATTTGTTTTATCCTCATAGGAAATGACGTTTCCGTAGCGATGGCCGCTCAAGCAGGTCAATTCGAGCTGAATGTAATGTTACCCGGAATGCTAAAATGTATTTTAGATTCCACAGATATGCTAAAAAGTTTCCTTCCAATTTTTGCAACAAATATGATTGATGGACTGAAAGCCAATCAAAGAAGACTCGAATCGTATATCGAAAAAAGTCCAGTTCTTGTTACACTCTTGAATCCACATATTGGATACATGAAGGCAGCAGAGATTTACAAAGAATCACTAAATACAAATAAGAGTATAAAAGAACTTGTATTGAGCAAAGGTTTGATGACTAAAGAACAAGTAGATAATGCGCTATCTAAAGTTAATATTCTTGGAACAAACTAGTTGTATGACTCTAAGGATGAAATTAGGCTATTTTGACGTTCCTGACTACTTGCTGAACTTTCAAAATGAATCAGATAATTATCAAGCAGACTGTGAACAGTAAACTTAGATGGGTGTATTACGCTTTAGAACCGATCTTGAATATGGGTGGATAGGCTATAAAATCAAAATGGATAATAAATTGGTTATATCGATAGCTTCTGGGACAATAGTAACTTTTTTGGTTTATTTAGGATTACAGTATTCCTTGAATTTGCCCATATTAAGTAGACAACCAATAACATCTGAAATGGCAATTTCCATCGTAGTAAAAAAACAGAATTTAACTTCAATTGATTTAAACAATTTCTCGACTCGTTATGTATATATCGAAGGAGACGGAAATATATTTGAGTCAAATATAGATACAAATTCAATTGGAAAATATCTTGGAAAAGCAGGGCCTACCATTACAACAGGGAATCATTTTGTCTGGGAAGTTACTAATACAAAAAATGGTGATACATATTATGTTGACAACGTGACTGGGGAAATTATCGCAACATGAAATATAATACATTTGCTTCCTATTCATTTTAGAAGGCGCTGAATGAATTCATTTGGATGCTTCTATAGATACCAATATATCAAAAGAACACCAAAAAGGATCAAGTAAGATGAGTTCAAATCATGATATTGCTGCTGCCACTTCAAAGAAGAACAAACTTAGAAAAAGGTATAATAAATTAGTAGTTATAGATCTTAAAAAGCGTTCTTTATTACGTAATTTAATTAAACATAACACCTTATGTGAACACAAACAAATCTATACCCAAGCCAATGCTATTTGCAGACGAATATCTTCTTCTTATGAGGAGGGCAATATTACAACAAAGCAAGCTATGGAATTAATGTTAGAAGCCCATAACCAGATGAGCCACATTGGTTTACCAAAAGAGGTAGTTACAGGTGACATAAGTAAGCGATTAGACAAAATCGAAAGAAACGACAACATGGTATTTAAGACTATTATTGCAAATGCAAATCTTGTCAATAAATTGAATAATGGCAGTAATGACTCGATCCAAACAAGATCTGAAAAAGAAACTTCAGATAAATATTCTGAGAGTTACTGGGCAGAGGTTATATAACAACATAACGATTTTAGTTGATATTATATGCACGTATGATCATATCGAACTATTATATCGTTTTTCTCCTTATTGCATTAAATGAAAATAGTATTATACTATTGTAGTTACCTGTTATAAATTTTTTAAATAACAAGTATAAATTTTAGACTCAGATTTACAAGTAATCAATATATAAGTACATGTTTTCACATCCGCTGTGCAAACTAGTGGAAAGGTTCTTGTCTGCGATTCTATCGACCAAGTAGGTATTGATAGCCTAAAGCGAGCAGGTTTGAATGTCGACTATAAACCAAAGATCAAGAACGAAGAAATAATATCGTCTATCAATGATTATAATGTTATTGTTGTCAGAAGTAGAACTAAAATTACTAAGGAAATTATTGAGAAAGCATCTAATACAACAATTATTGCAAGAGTAGGCGTTGGTCTTGATAATATAGATGTCAACGCTGCTGAATCTCGAAATATTCGAGTGATAAATTCGCCAGAAGCAGCAATGAATGCTGTTGCAGAGCTTACTATAGGTATGATGATATCTCTTGCACGAAATATCCCTCATGCCGATGCTGAAATGAAAAAAGGAAAGTGGATAAAGAATGATCTAATTGGTACTGAGCTTCGCGGTAAATATATTGGAATTGTTGGCGTAGGCAACATAGGTCGAAATGTAGGACGTATTGCAAGAGCACTTAGAATGAACGTAATAGGACACGATGTTTATCCAATTAATGAAGATTTTAGAAAGGAGGTGGGGTTGATAATAACGGATCTTGATACTTTGGTAGAGAGCTCAGATTTTATCACTTGTCATATTCCAATAAATTTGGAAACAAAGCACTTATTTAATTCAGCGAGACTATCCAAGATGAAGCCTACGGCGTACATTGTGAATACTTCACGTGGTGGTATAATTGATGAAGTTGCATTATATGATCATCTGCAAAGCGGTAAGATTGCCGGGGCTGCCTTAGATGTTTTTGAAGTAGAACCACCAATCGACAAATTACTTATGAGTTTGCCAAATGTAATTTGTACACCTCACATAGGAGCACAGACAACCGAGGCACAGAAACTTGCGTCCACCGTTATAGCTGAAAAAATAATTCAGATAATAAGAGGGGTCATTTGAGCTTTGGGATGGGGCATGAATTCTTGTACTACAGTTTAATTTTTCTTTTTATTCTCGAGTTTTTCCCAGTAATCAATATTAACATTTAAAAATACTAGCAGTTCAATATACAAATATTAAGGGGAGAGTATGCGAAATTCGCATGCATAGTCACATAGCTACAACTTGGACAAGAATGTGGAAGTCTAACGCTGATGAGTTAAGGTCGAAAACAATTCTCTGGAGAAAAGAGCCAGCCATTCATAAAATCCGAAGACCTAGTAGACTGGACCGTGCGCATAGGTTAGGATACAAAGCAAAACAAGGAATAGTTGTAGTACGTATAAGGGTAGGAAGAGGAGGAATGAGAAAACAGAGACCCATCTCAGGTAGAAGACCCAAACATCTAGGTGTTGTGCATATTAAACAAGGAACGAGCATGCGTAAAGTTGCTGAAAATAGAGTTAATGAAAAATTTCCCAATATGGAAGTTTTAGGTTCTTATTATTTACATAAAGATGGCATGTATCTTTGGCATGAGGTGATTCTTGCAGACCCACATCATCCGTCTATTTCTAAAGATAAGGAAATGCGGGGTAAGCTACGAGCTTATGCAAAGCAAATGACTTAATGATTCACTGAAGCAATAATTCCTTTCTATTGTCTAACAAGTTTTTTAACTGATTCTACAATTTGTGTAAATTCTTGTGATTCAGTGTTTTTGTCCAGAGTGATATAATAAAAATTTGATTCAATGGGAAAAGTTAATATCTTGACTTTTTCATTTTCAGTAAAGGAATACTCTGTCTTCCCAATAGATTCTTCAAAGCTCTTCCTTAGTTGAAACCTCGTTGCTTCAATGAAGTTCTCATTTCTAGCTTCTTCTGGTTTAAACAACGGAATCATATCTTTTCTGAGTTGTCCAGCCATAGTTCGTCCAAATTTATTCATTATTCCAACATAGCGTATTTTTGAGGAAATTGCAAGTATCCGACGACAATTTTCACGATGTTTTCTAGTTTCCTCTTGCTGAGATTCTTGACTATTCATAGAACAAAGTGAAAATTATCTCGTAAATATATTCTTATAACTATAGGTTGAATCATAACATATCCTAAGAATATACATTAACTAGAAAATATAAATCAATTAAATTTGATAATTCCTTTGCTTTACTTCATCTGAATAATACTTGATCATCAAGTTCAGACATACATCTTATAATATATAATGAACATGTCTTGAGTAATCACTAATTTCTTCATATCATAACAGTGAGAATATCAGGTTGATCCAAGGACTCTACTTGTCTATAAATACTACTGTCAATAACACTCAGAGTTCTTCATCCACATTAGTGATGTTCGTTCACAATGGTGTAAATATTAATTCAACCGGTTATCTTTTCGGAACATACATTTGAGGACTCGCCATGGAATCAAAAAAGATCTAAAGTCATCACTACTAAATATCCATATTCCTCAACAGATTAAGCAGATAGTGAATCAGCACTAACTTATTCCGATAATGGCAACTATTGTTAAAGATGAAAAATAATTGATATAATTATAAATTCAAATATCCTTAAACACTATTAAGGAAATCTTATTCTAATCTGCAATTACGAAATATTCAATTATGATAGTAATGTAGTCCGGGCAGTCTTGTTACTAATATAGGTAATTAACAGATGCTACTCACAAAGCTTATTTTTGAATATTCCTTTTACATTACTATAGAAATTTTTCATATTTTGTCATTTTATGATGTGTCCTCAAATTGCAGATCAGAAGAATGGATTTAAGATCCATAATTACCTAAATGGTGCTCCAATATCTAATGTAACTTTAGAAAATTTGATAATAATTTGATGCCGTCATGGCCACTTTTTTCAGGATGAAACTGTGTTCCAAAAATTCTTTTTATCTTGTGATAAAAAATTTCATGTTTACAGAACTTCGAACTCGCAAAAGAATCAAAGTCTATGGGTAATCGAAATATACAATACCGGTGACTCTCATAAACATTGATAGATTTTTTATCAACTGTCAAAGGATTTGTTTTTGATATTGTCAGAGTAACAGTACCTAGTATATGATGATCCATTTCATAAATCGTTCCCCCGAGTGCCAATGCAATTATCTGTGCACCATAGCATATTCCTAATAGAGGTATGTCGTAAATAAAACAATTTTGTATGATTTTTGAGTTTACAACGTTAGATTCTTTATTACTTTTTTTTCTTCCAGAAAGGATTACATTGTCATATCTAATATTATCAATATTATCATAATATTTTTTACAGATATATTTTATCTGGAGTTTATCTAAACATTCAATTATATTTGGTGTAAATGGCGAAAGATTGTCTAAAATAAGGGTTGTCAATACGCTTATCATACACCAACATAGATGCTGTCAGTTTTTACCAATATTAATCCAGTGTAAGTAAATATTATTTGAAATTTCTCGATTTTTTTAGTTTTGCCGATATCGGTGTGATTGTTTAGATATAGCGAGCGATGACCCATACTTTTAGTAAACAATTCTGAAAAGCTTCTTTGCCAGTATTGTCTAATCCAACAAATAAGTTTTTTATTTGCAAATTTTCCTACCACCACTACTGTATATACTTTAATCGAATCACAATCATTCATATATGACATATAAACTGGGATGAAATAAACTTCCTGCTCTCCCAACCTATAACAACAATCTCTCCCATAGGGTAGTATGTTATGATAGTTCTTTCTCTTTTAATTCTGGATCTTTTTCATGTACATCTCTGGCTATAGACGGAAGAACAAATTTTATGGTAGAATTAGAGAGGATAGAATAGTATATCATTTCGCATTGATTCTCAGCATCATTTTGAACTATCATAAAGCCGAGATTTGCTCAACGTGCATTCCATACCGAGTGGAATACAACGAACTGTGGTTCAGTAAAGCCTCTAAGTTTAGCAATAATATGATCTGGTTGATTTACTTTGCAAATCTTATACACTGTTGACTGTCAATAAATTTCAATATAGGTTATACTATACGAAGTTAAATTTCCTAATTTTCTATAAAAGCATTTCCACAGGATAGATCAGTTGTTTATACAACCATAATGAAATTTTTGTCATCATATTATAACCTTTATCTTGATCAACGAACATTTAATGGAAGCATCACTGTCAGTTATCATTGTTGAACACTACAATTATATGCGTATTTGCTAGCAGGGCTTACAAGCGTACAAACATACTCCTGAACTCCAAGGAATGAGACGGGTGCCAATATCATAATAAGCGGGTTAGGTGATATGTTTTTATACCATTATTCACTGGAATATATGGGATCATCTCATATAATTTTTGTTGTACAAATACCAATTTCATAGTTAATGATCAGTCAATTCTATTTGTTTATATAATCCTTTGAAGTGCTGGACATTTATTGATTTATGATAATATGAAGCTTAGTTTGGTTCAAAGACCCTTTCACATACTATGATATCCTTTTTTATTATTTTTAGTATTAAGAGAAGTAGTTCTGTATAGTGGCATCTCAATTTATTCTATTCACTCTAAATTTCGAGTTACTCGGAAAAACTCATTGGAATTTAATGCGGTATCGCTACTTGATCTTATCTTTATCTTTAACACAATATTATTTTATCAATTACGATATATGGTATCTTTTTCAAGCACTCTTAAGATTATGACAACATCTAACTTTTCTCATGTTTGACGAGTTATTACAATTACAATAGTTTTTATTTCCTTTAAAGTTGTAAACAGCTTTGGAATCACAACCAAAACATTCTATAACATTGCCCCTTGTTTACAAAAATGAAGAAAATATCTGTCTACCTTTAGTAATTAATGTGTTGGCAAAATATTGGGGCGAAGAAATTCCATTGCAAGAAGCAGCTTTGAGAGCTAGGAAATACCCTCGGATAAGAGGTTCGATAATGATAGAAGGAATAGAGCTTGCAGAAAAACATGGTATTTCCTCTTATATTTATAAAGGGTCGATAAAAGATCTAAAAAGGAAGATAGATCAAGGAATTCCACCAATAGTAATCCTTCCGGGAATTCATGAAATTGTACAACATGCAACAATTGTATGTGGTTATAACTTAGAAGAGAGTAGAATTCTTACCTATGTTCCAGAACCTGATACAATAGGTGCAATTCCAGAAACAAAATTTGAATATGAGTGGGAACAAGATGATCGGACTACACTAATACTAATTCCACATGATATGAAGGATCTTGTCACAAAGGAGGACCTTCCATTCAATGATTCTAATAGAATATGTTTTGAGGCGGAAAAATTACGATATCAAAACAAAACTAACAACGCTATAGAGAAATTACGGCGTGCTACAGAAACTGAACCTGAAAATCCTCAAACTTGGTGTATGTTAGCAGGTCTATATAACGAGCTCAATTTAGATGAAGCTGAGAACTGTTATAGAAGAGCAATAAGCATTAATCCGAAGTACTATATGGCATATCGAGGTATTGGAAATTATTTATTAAAGAAAAAAGATTATTTTCTTGCAGAGCAATATTATACAAATGCAATAAATATCAACCCTTACAGATTTGGTCCAATCTATAAAAATCGCGCCATAGCTAGATTACAACTAAGTAATATTTCTGCCGCAAAAGAAGATTTAGCTAAATATTTGGAGCAAACTCCAAACGCTACGGATAGAAATGATGTTGAAGAGACCTTAAGCCAGCTTTAAATGCACACCAATAATTAAATAATGACTAATCATATATTACAATAGCTTTTTATTGATTATTTGTTGTTCTATGAACAAAGTAATTCAAAAAGAATTGCTGTCAAACTTGCGATAATACATATTCAAAACGTCTAAAATTCAGTGACATATGGATAATATTACGGTTCCAAACACCATAAATAGCTAGAAAGATATGTGAATAAATATAATTGGATGATGTATTAGTAGTTTTTCCATCGGTATTTTCATTAAACAAAATAAAAAAATTAATCGAAAGTATTAAGAAAAAGATCGAACTAAAATTTGATGTTAATAAAATCACCACTGAAAAATCATGTCTTGTATTTGAGGTGGATGATGTTGTAGATGCAGCGGTGTTGACTGCAGATATATTTGGCATAGAAAAAGTTGCCATAGCAAAACGAATTCCTAATGAATTTAAAAAAATAGTAACTACAATCGTTAATACAGGAAAAAAGACAATATTGCCTGGAGAGCAATTTTTTGTTAGAGTTCAGGCAGATTATCCAGAGACAGTAGGTTTTACAAGAAGCGATATAGAATTTACCTCCACAGGAGATCTTGCAGCTGAACTATCAGATATCTCTGCACATCCAGCAAAAAATGAATATGAAGCCACTAAAATAATATTTTCATATATTGGTAGAGAGTCTACATATGTTTGCATTCATATATATACGGGAGTTGGCGGTTTACCTTTCGGTTCTCAAAATAAGAAAGTAGCCTGTAGTATACATAACGTGCTATCAGCTACATCATGTTTGATGGCAGTAAAATGTGGCTATTTACCTCAAATTTTAATTGTATATTCCAGTGAGCCCGAGCTCAAGGAAAATATAAGGCTATTTGGGAGCATAGCACACAGGACTAGCATTAATACGCTTAAGATCAGAGTGACACACATTGATCTTTCTGATGACCTTAATGGTAACATAAGATTAATGTTACAAGAAAGCATAGCTATTAAGATCTTAACAGTCTTGCCAGAAAGGAATATAATTTTACCGTTAAGCGCATCAATCCACCCATTTTGGTTTGTGGAAGCGATAAAGAGAAGAACCTTATTTGCTGGAAAAACTCCGTTTATGCCATTATTATTTTTGACTGACAGTATTTATCATACTGTTGATGACATGCACCTAAAATATAAGAAACAGGATATAAATATGCTAATAAATAACGCCGTGTTTAAAAAAGAAGCATATGAAAAATATCAGAAGAAGATTGATGCTCTATCCAAGGATGGAAAAAAGAATATTAAAACCATTTCGTTAAAGATAGGACCTAACTATCTTCACGATATTATCGATTCCATCTAATCTTTTACTTAACATCATCAATTCGTTTGCCTTTTTTTGATATTTAGGATCGTTTAGAACGTTCTGAATTGCATGTACGATATTAAATGCGCTCATCTGCCTTGCCTTCAGAGCAACACCCATACCAATCTTTGATATCTTCTCAGAATTGCCTAATTGTTCACCGTGGTTTTCTATAGGTATAGAAACAATAGGCTTACCAAATTGAATAGCTTGTGATATGGAAACATGTCCTCCACGTAATACAAGTAAATTGCACATTGCAAAAATTTCATCGCGTACAGGACACCATTCATAATACCATCCTAATCCCGCCAGTCTTTTGGGTTCGCGATCTCCCTCAGGGTTTCCTTCAGAAATTATATATTGAATTCCTGGAATAGACTTGGCTGCCTCCAGAGCGCATCTAATGACGGGGACTCTTGTTTCAATTGGACCGCTCATATGTATAAAAACGATTGGTTTAGAGCGATCAAAATCCAGACGTCGTGTTACCTTGCTAATTTGTTCCTCTGCAATACGTAATCTTGGAGTGGTGAATCCAACATAATGTAGCTTCCTTGTTACAGAACTTATATTTCCTATAGTGTGTGCGGATATAGTAAATGGTGGAGGCAGATCTGGTATTAGAATTTGATCTGCCAGTGTCCACATCATGCCCAGAATTTCACCATTCATTTTTTCGAAAAGCCGAGCAATACGGAATTCCCGAAGACGGGGTGAGAGCAAAAGCTTAACTTGGTTTAATATTACGATAGAAGGTATGCTCATAAATTTGGCCGTTACAATCGATGATAGTCTGGAGTCTGAAACTATCACATTGGGATTGTATTTCATAACATTACGAAATTCGCCATTGATCTGCCTTAAGAAATTTAGGAACCAACTAGGAATATTTGCTAGTGAGTGCTTTGTCGAAAAAGCACCTTCCATGCTCCATGCAAATTCAACTGGCGGTACCGACATACAGTCATACCCGTGCATGGAAATATATCTTACTGCTTCTCCAAATGAAGAAAACCGAATATTGGTTTTTGGATTTTGGAGTTCTTGTGCTATCATAATTAGCCTACTCGCATGTCCTAGACCAACCCCATATGGGGTAAAATAAGCTTTCTTCAAATCAAGGAGCTGCCAGTTTCTTCTACAGACTAAAGATTAAGTTTTACTACCTTTCCATAGGGTTCAGATTCTTTGTAAATGATTGCTTCAAACCGATACAACCTAGAGTCTGGATCAAACAATCTATCCCTAGAGACGCCAGCTTTAAGACAGATATTATACAGATATTCTTCCATGCTCCAATTCAATTCTACTGGAACTTGAGGAAGCAGTAATCCTGTTTTATATTTCCATCTGAATACTAAACCATCCCTTCCGATCTTAATATGATTTACATAATCTTCTGGGTTCATCACTTTGATCTCTATAATTGGAGTCAGAATGCTCACTTCAAAAACGATGTTTTCAAGCTCATTTATTGTTACTGGATGAAATCTTGGATCCTGCGTGGAAGCAGAAATAGATGCTTCGATTACAGACTGGTAAAGATTCTTATCAGAGAAAGGAAGTCCCATACATCCTCTAAGTTGTCCTT
>JAICSL010000043.1 GCA_025936955.1 Nitrososphaeraceae archaeon | reverse complement strand
GAAGATTGGATGGATACAGCAGTCAGGGCAGGTAAAATAGTTTACAGCCAAGCTTGTTGGCTACTGGCTTTAAATGATCTTTCCTCTCTATTATTAAGACTCGATAAAACTAAAGAAGCTGATACATTAGCCAACCTAACAGAAAAGACAATAAATGGCGTTGAAAAAAAATTATGGTCTCAGGAAGATGGTTGCTATATTGATATTCAAGAATCGGACGACGATAGAAAGCCATACAGACTACTCACACAGGATGTATCATTTTACTTGATAGCTATTTCTCAGAATACATCTAATGACAGTCTTCAAGTTAATAGTAAACATCATTCCAACAATAATCAGACAAAAAATCCCGAACAAGAAGAAGAGCTGGCAAAATCTCTTCATGAATCTCTTCACAAAAGAGCTAATAGTACGCTTGATGCAATAAAAATGAGAGCATGGAAAGAAAAATGGCCGCTTGTAACAGAAAGTGAATTAAAAAGAACTGGGCCGTGGATTTTGAAGCCTTACCAATATCACAATCATACATTTTGGCCCTGGACTACAGGGATAGAGATGTTGGCAAGAAGCCGCTTTAACCGAGTTGAAGAATGTGAAACTCTACTTTCCAAGCTTGCTTCTGAGGACGGACATCCACATTTGCACGCATTCTATGAATGGGTTAATCCCATTACTGATCTGGGGTCAGGAGCCTACCCATTTAGAACTGGAATCACAGCTATAAGAATAGCAATTGCAGATATACTTGAGAAATTAAAGGTGTCTTCTTCTATCGCTTATACCCATCCATCTAGCACAGAAAAAAATTGAGAAAAATCATATATTAACTCGATCTAGAGTTTAACGTATAATGACCGTCGTTTTTCCAAATTTGTCCATCAGTTGTTCAGACTAGCCGTCGGACAAGTTATCACTATTACTAGTAACATTCCTCTCGGCATCCTCATGTTCTGAAGTAATACCGAAACTTGGATAAAGTGTCATGCCGCCATCGACAAAGTATGATTGCCCTGTAATATAACTTGCTTTATCTGATGCCAAAAATTCCACGACATTTGCTACCTCCTCTGCGCTTGCGACTCTTCCCATAGGTATGAGTTTCAGAACATTTTCCAACGCAACCTTATTTTCTCTTAACTGGATGTTCATATCAGTATCTATGGCCCCTGGGGCAACTATATTAGCCCTTATAGAATCTTTTGCTAATTCTAGTGCCATAGTCTTTGTCATCATTTCAATTCCTGCTTTAGAAGTAGCGTAGGGTATGTAGTGAGGTTTGGGTATAGTCTGATGAACAGATGAAATGTTTATTATACAACCACCCTTGGGATTATCCTGCTTTCTCATGTATTTTACAGCTTCCCTGCTGCAGATAAATGGACCGGTAAGGTCCACTGCTATTATTTTGTACCATTCTTCTAGGTTTGTCTCTGCCAAGGGAATATCTTCCTGGATACCTGCATTATTTACCAATACATCTATTCTGCCAAAGTGTTTAATTGTTTCTTCAATTAATCTAATACAATCACTTTCCTTTGAAACATCAGCCAAAATTGCAATCGAGTCGCAAATGGCGCCTGAATTCTTAATTTCTTCAGCGACCTGTTCTGCCTCCTCTTTTTTTCTAGAATTTATTACTACTGCAGAATATTCCTTGGACTTTGCAAATGCTATTGCTATAGCTTTTCCAATGCCTTTACTAGAGCCAGTTATTATTGCAACTTTCTTTGGCATAATATGATTACTACAATAGAAATAGCAATTCTAGTTTATAAATAACTATCAAAACATAGACCCTAGGTAACAAGTTACTCGCTAGTTTAAGTTATCGTTTATAAAATACGATTTTATTTTCTGATCCTTTTAGCTAGTTTATGGGTTTACTATTATGATAAACTGCAACATTATTAAGCAGAGACAAGTCCCTATACCGATTAAAAAGAGTATAACAATTTTCTTTAATTCTTCCTCTAATTTTGGAACTTCACAATGCATACCCTGAGACCATATTCTACTCAGTTCCTAGTTTGAATATTCTAATGATACCTCCATTTTTCATTAGATCCTTAAAAGAGCCTAATTAGGAGCGGTAGTAAAGTCAGTAAAGTCATTTACAAACTCTATGGGAATAACGCCAGACTATGAGATAGAAAAAATATATATAAAAGTAATATTGTTGAACTCTAAATATTACTTATATATGACAAATTAGAGAGTATCTGCGGTAATATTCGCTGATGTTGTAAAGGTATGTATGAATGGAGAAAAATTGGTATTAAAAGTAGTTGCTTTGTCTATTCTGCTATCTGTAATATTTATTGCGCCCGAATTGAATATAGTGACTGAATTGTTTGTAAGATCTTCTGGGGCTATATGGTCATTTGAAAAGATAGTTTTCTGCAAATTTAGCAGAGAATTTTTTTCTATTATATAATCGTATCTCTTCGAATTTTGGAAATGGGTACTTTCTCTATCGTTACTAGGTCTTGATTCCCCTATTATTGTATTATTGATAAACCTGGTAGCTTTATTGTTCGACAGACCTATCCCATAGGAGACGGGATTAACCAGATCATTATCTTTGAATAGGTTATTAATAGTACTAGAATTTCTGACGTATATGCCAAAAAATGAAGGATTATGTACTGTATTAGAACTAAATATATTGTTAGATGCATTGGTACTTACGTACAACCCATATAACTTTGCATTGAATATGGTATTATTATTGACTATGTTGTCAGAAGAAGTATTTCTTAAGTAAATCCCAGTTTTGCTATCTGAAATGATATTGTTATATACTTGATTGTTACGGGATTGGGAAACTAGGATTCCAATGGTTTCGTTGAATATATTATTGTCTCGAGCAACAGAGTTAGACATATTCCTGCTAAACATTATACCCGAACCCACGTTGTTATGGACATTATTGCCTTCTATTGCGATATCATAACAATCTAATGAACAAATTATTCCCTGAGCACCATTATTGTAAACAGTATTATTTCGAATTGTCATATTGTGGACAGCAGTATGTGGATCTATCCCATAAAAATAACTATCATGAACAAAGTTATTCTCAAAAAGTATATTGCTTACTCCATTAAAGTAAATTGCAAACCAGTTATTATGAATATTGTTATTTCTTATCACACTCCCGTCCCCTCCGGCATAATAAAGTCCATCACTCTTGTCTCCCTCCGAACCAAGATATGCAATCTCTGAGTTGCTAATGTCAGCAGTACCAGTTGCACTATGTTCAATTTTTATGAATGGTCGAGCGATACCAGGATTGGTCACAGTTCCATTAGTAAGTGCATAGTTGCTATTCTCTGGATTCCATGAAGTTATTTTAACTAGATTGATCTTTAAGCTACCATATACATCTATCCGATATGGAGTAGTGGTAACATCGCTATTATTGATACTGCTGTTATCGATAACTCTATTTGGAGAGATAATCTTTACCCAGCTTGTATCTGTTGAATTGATAAAGAAGGTTGATCCCTTTGCAATGAAAAGACTTGCATTCAGTAACCATATGCTCTTTTTCCCATTATTACTATCATTGGTAGAAGGTTGTATATTTAAAATATCCCTATTGTGCAGCTGTTTATACACGTTTGTGAGATTAGCTGATTGGCAAGTTATCTCAATAATTCGAGTTGATGGCTCGTATGTAATACAAGGATTGGGAGCAATGGGATATGCTATTTGTATAAAAAAAGAAGATAACAGTGGTGAAAAAATAACAAAACTGATCCAAATAAGGACCAACATATTGGTTAGATTATAACTAAGTACTCTATTGTTCATACTATGTTTGAACGCACAAATCTGATTTAGTATCTGAGGATAATTAAACTTTGTTAAGTGAGAAGAATATAAAAATAAAAAACATAATGATTATTATTTAGAGAATGGTGATTTATTTTGATAATACAATGGCTTCATTGAACGAATCGATTCTAGATGTGAGTAACGTTAATCAACACATAATGATTTCATTTTAATAATTTGCTGGCTAGTTCTGATTCTTGTCAAAATCACCTCATAATACTAATGGTCCTGTTGTATTGTCACAATGCTTTATCTAAAAATACTTGAATTGCCAAAACAGGTCACTTATGATTTTAGTGATATTTAATTGGATTGAATTTTATAATCTTCAATACTTCTTGTACATGTATAAACAAAATCGAGGTCAAAATTAGATAAATCTGCTATTGTAGACTGAAGAGATCTAAAATACATCCCGATCGCGCATTGAGGAATGGGAAATTTATAACATATTTTCATAAAAATGATAATGAAAATAATACGATCGTATATTAATAATGACTAGTATACACCCGTTATCTTCCTAGAATATGGAAATACAGTTTCAAGTGAAACGGGACATTTACCATGGCAATAATAGTTGAAAATAACATGACGCAATTTTAATATAAAAAATATATTAATCTTGAGACATAGGATAAAGATGGGCAGCCAGTACAGATACCTATCTGGTTTGTCTATGAGGTTTGAAAGTTTTAAGTAAGCACAGATCAAAGTTCATGAAAAATAAAACAATCTAAATATCCGAATAATTCCATGCGATTTTCACGGACATACGGGTGGCAAATGAGTTGAGTGGTAGGTTACAGCTAGTTGCTCCAAATTGGTTCGGAAGGACTAAATCAACTCCTAAACTAAAAGGATGGAATTCAATGAACGATTCTATCTTTACTTGACAAGATGAGAAGACTTAAATCATACAGATTTCGATCCTTCGTACCACAAAATAGCTCTATTAACCTAATCAAATATTTGCCGCCTCATTATATGTATGTCCCAGAAAAATGGATGGATAGATCAGATAAAAAAAGGGAAAGTTTTATCAGAAGTGGGTTTGCTCTCGATAGTAGTGGGTTTATTGTCTTTGGATGATATGCCATATTGTTCCAAATAGTTGAGAGAAGACACTATTAATCTTAATATTATTTAGTCATAAATGATATTTTAATTCTTTACGAGCTTTATAGGTTTTTCATCATGTTTCTTTTCAATCACAATAATGTTAACCTATTCACCATTTGGTCAGAGTTTAGTGTACAATGATGATCAGATCAATGCATAAAACATCTAATTGAATGAGTTGTTGGATTAATGTTGCAAGTTGCTACCTCGGAGCTAAAATATTACTGACAATCCACTAAAAATATATTTCCGAAACTTATAAACATCATTCAGGTAGATATAAAATTGTTGTATTTGGAACTAATCAAAAAATGGGCTCAGGACATTGACGCTCTATTCTCCGTTGCAGCAGATTTCGCAATAAACTTAGAAAAGCATTACTTTTTGCCATCAAAACATCAAAATAATGCAATAAAATACGATGACCTGCTCAAGGAATATGCCTCAGTGAAATAATCTGTAAAATATAGCATTTCCCTCTCTGTCCACCTTAAAGACTTATTTGTGTTGATGATCTTAGCGGACTCTTCTTATAATTTGGCATACGAAAATCAGAAGGAGATCGAAACAAACGATAATAGTGTTAACTACGAACAAATAGAACATCCATTGTTAATATGCTATCTCATAAGCATGGAATGGTAAGTATGATATATCCTTATATTACACAGACCTCTTCTTTCACTAACGCAAGAGGCGAATATTTGAACGTGACAGCGTTAAAAATGAAAATAAGGTTAAATTATATACTCATATAATCATTCTAATATTCGGGCCACGCGAGACTATATGTTTCGAGAACCAATGGGCAAAATTGCAATGCTTTTCAACAAAACAGATTAATATATACATTAAACACTAAATAATGATAAGAACTAAGATATCTATCTGGCCAATGGAATAGAGAGACCGATAATACCAATGATAACAGTCTATACCGATGCTGCTGGCAAGCCTCATAATATTTATGGTTATTGTATATTAGAAACAAATGAAGAAAAATTCATTCGGAGTAAGTTTAACCTAGGTTCTTTAGAGGCAGAATTCTTTGCTATGATCGAAGTATTGCACACTGATACGGTCAGAAATTCTAAGCACACGATAATATATTCTGATTCCGAGAGTATTATTAATTTCATAAACAGAAAGATTCAAGCTCGCAAAGGAACAGTTGCAAGGCTACTTACAATACAGATTTTGAATATTATAGACAACATGCAAACTAAACCATTTTTTAAATGGGTCCCTAGAGAATCTAACCTTGCAGGTATCCTTATTGAAGATGAAGTTCCGAAGAAAATTAATAAAGGTATGCTTTTTAGGGAGTCGCTATTGCGATGAAAATCTTACAACAGGTAAAACCGGAAATCAGATAGATTTACATAAGTAAAATAGTATCCTTATTATTTTAGGATGTATTTTCTACATAAATTCACGACGTAGATTTAGTAATGTTTTTAAAAATGAAGAGATTGGGATCTTAAATCATACTTGCCCAAATGGCAGACAAATTACTGTAACTTAACTATAATCTTTTGATCCCTACTTGGGACAATGCAGCTAAAACAAGCATTGTTACAAAAGATTGAGGCACGGGAATATTAGATGGTTGAGTAATACAATAGATTGTCTTGATGCG
This sequence comes from Nitrososphaeraceae archaeon, assembly GCA_025936955.1. GTDB lineage: Archaea > Thermoproteota > Nitrososphaeria > Nitrososphaerales > Nitrososphaeraceae > JAICSL01. Next base: position 2,771 of record JAICSL010000043.1, on the reverse strand, counting down.
AGGATAAAATGCTGGTCGATTCCGCTAATTTAAGGCTACATTTGCTACATTCTACTATTTTGCAGTCAACGGGTTGCTAGCAGTAACTATACCTATTAAAGGAGTATTGTAAAAAATTTCATTAACCGGTGATAGTCTTTCAAAACCAATAATCAGTATTTTGTTCTGTGCAGAGATTGTTAGAGTTATTGGAACATCATTCCACGAATTTGCTGGGTTATTGCTATTTGCTGCTTTCGAGGAGACATCTGCTAATCCTTTCAGCACTAAATCTTCGTTCACGGTTTGGAATGAATTTGTACGGAGATTGTTAATACTGAAACTCATAGGCTGAATCGTTGCCTTATTTTCAGAAGATCCTCGAACTGCAAATCTCGCAACGAATTCTGTATTTTTCATGGAGCTTGCATTAAGAGCCCAATTTCCAAAAAATACTTTCTCAACATTCCCATTAGTCAGATCAATTTGGGATGTAGCTATCTTGCCAGATAACGACTTATTTATCAAGCTTGTGTTAGTCAACCGACCTATATTTTTTTCTAGAGTATCACTGAGGTTAGTACCTATTATGTTTTTGACATTCCCACTAAGCAAATTATTTAGCTTATTACCTAACATACTCGTAATGGTTGAACTATTATCAGTATTGGTAGTTTGCTGTTTATTTGTTGAGATTATAGTCTGTTCTTGCGTCTGTGCTCTCGCTAAAAATTCCTGATGGTCATAAACTGATAAAATGATTGACAAGATTATCACACAAGCCGTTATTGAGGGAATAAATTTGGTGTTAGACTTAAATCTCGATAATTGATTCATTGACTTGCGTAGATGGTGTTGAAAAGTGTTGCATACCATGTCATGATATAATATAATATAGTATATAGACATTTGATGTTCATTGCGCCTCTTAAACAGTTATAATAATATACAGTCATATCAAAACAGAGTAATCGGTAATCGTTTCTGTTCTATGTAATATATTCTTGGTTACTCATATTAGACTTGACAACTACATCTTTATCACTCCAAACTGATAATGCAATAGTCATTTGAAATAAACTGATTTTCTAACATCGTAATGCAGATGATGCCTGTTGTGAGGATTATGATGCGATATTTCATGAGCTCATAACATTCTTATAACAAAGGGAACAATTAGTCATTAATTATTTAAGAAATGAAGGATAACAATTTACTCGGTGAACTGTAGTGATCGCCAATGTTCAGATATAGATATAACATGCAAAAAGGTCCTAAGTTAAACAAACACAGAATATAATTATGACTTTTCTAGATAGTCCGAGAATCGGATCTTGGAAATTGACGGATCTTGTCAAGACGCCTGGAGGAAAGGATTTTCAAGAAATTTTAACATCGATTCAAGAAAAAGTAAAGGAATTTGAAAATATGCGAAAGGATCTATCTGATAATATTTCGATATCTGATTTTGAGAATCTTATTCATGATCTAGAGGAAATAATGGAAAAAGTTAATATTGTTTCTGGTTTTGCACACTTAAATTATTCTGTCGATACGTCTTCAAATGAGGCTTCTTCGCTTTTGACTCAAATGGATATGCTAGCATCAAACGTAACAAACCGATTGCTTTTTTTTGATCTATGGTTCAAGAAACATCTAAACGAAGAAACTGCTCAGCGTCTGATAACATCTGTCCCATCTGTATACAAAGAATATCTTAAACACAAACGCATGCTATCCAAGTATGCATTATCTGAGCCTGAGGAGAAGATAATAAGTACTCTCGAAGTTACTGGGATGAATGGGCTTCTAAAGATTTATGAAAGAATGACAAACGGCTTTGAGTATGAGGTTGTTTTAAAAAGAGCCAAAAATAGACCAAAGAGAAAAGTTTTTTCAAATAAAGAAAAATTGCTCTCTCTTATTCGAAGCCCGAAGCCGGAAGAAAGAGAAGCCGCCTATAAATCTCTCTTGGGAGTATACAAGAAGAACAGTGGTATACTGGGCGATATCTATCAAAATCGTGTACTTCAGTGGCATGATGAATATATGTCTCTACGTAACTTCGTTTCTCCAATCTCTGTCAGAAATGTATACAATAATTTAGACGACGCGACGGTAGATAGTCTGTTGAAGATATGCAGAAAGAATGTAAAAGTTTTTCAAACTTATTTTACAGAAAAAGCAAAGATGCTTGGGGTTAGTAGGCTTGGGAGATATCATCTATATGCTCCTTTGTCATTTGCCTCATCAACGCACAAAAAATATTCATATGGTCAAGCTATTGGAATTATGCTCAAAGCATTTGAAAATTTTGATCCACAATTTAGAGAGTTTGCTGAAAGAGTTTTAATGGAAGAGCATGTAGATTCTGAAATTAGAAATAATAAACAAGGCGGAGCTTTTTGTTCTACAATTTCGCCAAAGAAAACACCATATGTGCTTCTAAACTTTGATGGCAGATCACGAGATGTTTCAACAATGGCTCATGAATTTGGTCATGCTATACATAGTATGATTGCAGCAGACAAACCAATCTCTGTCCATCATGCTCCTCTCCCCTTAGCCGAGACTGCATCTGTATTTGCAGAGATGTTATTGAACGATGTATTGTCAAAGAAGATAACAAACAAGGAACGTAGACTAATATTGGCAGAACAAATTGATGATATGTATGCTACAATAATGCGTCAAGCCTTTTTTACACGGTTTGAAATAGATGCTCATAAAGCTATTGTAGATAAAAATGCGACAATAGAGCAAGTTTCTTCAATATATTTGCAGAATCTGAG
>JAICSL010000353.1 GCA_025936955.1 Nitrososphaeraceae archaeon | reverse complement strand
TAGTCAAATAGTTTCATCTGTGCTTTTCTTGATCTTTCGCTTCCCACAAAAGCTGCTTTATGATATCGCATTGAACTATGTAGGACTATGAATTGATCAATTACGTATAAGCCTTGCTTTAAAAGCAATATTATGAACTAAATGATATATTCACGTTCAAAACCACAAAAATCGTAAAAAAACATTATAATATCATCTCACCTAATTAGAAAAACTCCAAACGTGAGTACCAGGCAACTCCTGTGAGTGTTTTAATCGACATAATAACCAATAAATCAAATTGTCTTTTTTCTAGAATTATTAAACCAATAGTGGACGTTATTTCTCATAAATAAAATTGTTTTATAAGATAGTAAAACTAATTATAGTTAGTTTGGAACAAGAAAATCACTCGTCAGGTAAAGAGGCAGAACTATTTCAGACTCTTCCAAATGGCAGGGTTAAGTGTACCGCCTGTGCCAGACTATGTGAGATACCCGAAGGCAAAATAGGGCTATGCGGTATCAGGGGAGTTTCTAATAGTAAATTACAGCTATTCGCTTACGGAAGGGTTATTGCTGGTAATATCGATCCGATAGAGAAAAAGCCGGTGACCCATTATAGGCCAGGTACGAATATCTTCTCAATTGCCACTACTGGTTGTAATTGGCTGTGTAAATATTGCCAAAATCATGATATCTCGCAGAGACGTAAGATCGAGGGTTTAGAAATGACGCCTCAGGAAGTTGTAGAGAGCGCTATAAATCAAGGCTCACAGGGGATCGCTTACACATATAATGAGCCATCAATATTTATTGAATTTGCAAAAGACTGTGGGGTAGAGGCACATAAGAGAGACATCTTTAATATCTTTGTTTCAAATGGCTATGATACTTCAGAATCAGTAGATATGATGGGTAAGTTCTTGGACTGTATTACAGTCGACTTTAAGGGAAGTGGCAAAGAGGAATTCGTTAGACGATATATTGGAATTCCAAATTCTGATCCGATCTTTCAAACCCTAAAGAATATTAGAGATAAGACCAAAATTCATACTGAAATAACTGATCTAATTGTTCCTGATGTTGGTGACGATCTGGAATCCGCTAGGAAGCTCTGCAAATTCGTGTACGATGAATTAGGACCATCTACCCCAATCCACTTCTTAAGATTTCATCCAGATTTCAAGATGATGGAATTTAATAGCACTCCGATTGAAACATTAGAAAAACATCATAAGATCGCTAAGGAGCAAGGATTGTTGTACGCATATATAGGAAACGTTCCAGGCCATCCATTGGAGCATACTTATTGTCCAGAGTGTAAAAACATTGCGATCCAGCGTTACGGATTTGCAATCGAATCATGGAATCTAGATAAAAACAATTCATGTATATATTGTAACTATCCGCTTCCGATACTCGGACAGCCTCAGTCAATAAAAAACAAATATCGAAAGAAGCTACGTTTCTTTCAGTAATACAATTAGAATATTTATATAACATATCATTTCTGCGACTTTTCTCAATCAACAATTCTTAGAAGCGCTGTATATATCTCGGAGTCAAATACAATATAATAAATTAAATATAGATGGAAATCAATAACCTTATGACTCTCGAAGCGAAATGCCCACAGTGTAATCGTAAGGCACAGGTTGATAATGATATGTCAGAGGTCAAATGCGGGTACTGCGGCTTTCAGACAATCTATGACACATACATAGAAATAATGAAAGATAAGGCTGTAAATATGGCCGATGAATTTAATATGAATTTGGATAAATAGTGTCAGATTTTACCTGAATAAGTTCGGTTTAATATCTAAAAGCTCTCTCATCAGAACTTTTCTACCTACTTTTACTACTCTTACCGGGCCCGACGCATATCATTCTTGTAAGTATGCAATTACCAGTATCCACCTTTATCAGAGCAAGTTAGTTCCGCACCACAATTATTGCAGCGTAGATGGCAAGTTTGAATGTTTATCATAATGGATCCGCATCTGGGACAATCTCTTTGAGTTTCAGGATTATTATGGGCCGTATTTACCAGCTAAATATGATCATTCTACAATTTAACATTTTCAATGTAAAGATTAAATAAGTTATCCTTTACTTCATGTACAAATGACTCAGTTTAAACTTGTTATTTCTGATAAAAAAGGTAAAAGCATGACCCAGGAAATAAAAGATAGAAACGCTCAGCCTTTTCTTGG
>JAICSL010000384.1 GCA_025936955.1 Nitrososphaeraceae archaeon | reverse complement strand
GATAAAAAGGAATAGGTACTCTTTGATATTGCCTTCAGAAGATAATAATAGAAACAATAAGAATAAAGATAATAAAAATAGACTACAAAACAATGGCCAGATTCCCACAGAGTACAATGAAGAACAGACTCAAAGAGTTATTCGGGAACAAGATCAAATACCTGGTCAAAGAAGGGAAAAAACAATTAATGATTTCCCATATATCGCAACATTAGGACGAGTCCTACAAGACTTGGAGTTTCCGTCCAGCAAGTATGCAATAATTCGGTATGTGCAGGAGAAACAATCAAACATGCCCGAAAGCAGTGAAATCTTATCCATACTACAACAAATAGAAGAAAGAGATTATCAAAATGTTGCAGATATTGCAAACGCAGCTGGGTTAGTGACAGGAGGATAGAGGGTAGAGCATAGAGTTTATTCTGTAATGCATTATTAAAAGCTGAATTTTTAGAATAGCCTTATTCCGAGCACTTTCATTTGGTAGAAACATGAAGAATGATACTTACTATCGGTAATCGTTTTGTTAATATTCTTCTTTGGTAGAAAATATATTGGCGAATCCTAAATTCATTCTCAAGTTCTTCCTCTAAGCCAAACTCATAATAAAAGACCTCGCACAATACTTAGTGGTCTATTTATTTTCGTAAATTCATACAGGAAGCCCTGGAACACAGGCTTGTTTGGAAATAAATAATCTACTTATCACTTTGCTTTTTTACATGCTGACAGCTCTTGAAAGTCAACGACTACTTAGCTATGGTCGTACTTACTGTTATTGTGGCAACTATTTTTTAATCGTATTCTTGAATAGTAAAAAATCTTTTACTCATAACAACCAATGCTAGAAGATGTGAAAAATCCTTTTAAGTCTACAAATTAGATAATATACAATGGACTATAAGCGTATTTATAGTGATATCATGCATATGGATCCAAAGATAAGACTCGTAACAATATGCGATAATAACGGTAAAATAATGAGTTCGGTTCATCGTGAAGGAGTACAGAACTTGCTATCTCAAGAAGAGAGTAAAAAATCTCTTGAGCTGGCTCTGAATTCTTGGAAAATACGCAGCGAACTTACACCGAAGATAGGAAAAGGAAAATATGTATTGGCAGTATACGAAAAGATCAAACGTATCACTATGCCATTAGACGACAAGCATCTTTTATATGTGACAACAGAAGTAGAATGTGACCATTCAGCTCTAATTGATAGAATACAAAGATTAGAATATATTTTCTAGTTTGTTTCTGATCTAACTCGATTATGTGCGGTCGGCAACAATATACAATACCTAGTCATTTCTGTTTATCTTGATTATTAAGATGTACTGCTGAAATAGACTCATAGCAGGAAAATATTTTATATTTTGTATTGATTATCAAGTAAGATAATGGATTAGCTTTAAATGATATTTGAGTAATTCTCTCATAAATTCATACTGTTAGTTTGATAGCTTAAATGATGGTTTTCTGCTCCACCATTGAGGGATTATTTTCTGACTCGATCAAGCAATAGTATCTCTGACCATTTTTTGCATTTTGTGGAAATTTGTGAAAAAATACGTATGAATCCAAGTAAAAATATGAAGCTATCTATTCTCTCAGAATATCTTTGTTCATTGGATGAAGAAAGTTTATCCATTGCTGCTCTATTCTTCTCTAATAGAATATTTCCAAGAGGTTCAAGATCTGTGGTAAATATTGGCTTTACCACTATAATGCAAGTGCTT
>JAICSL010000199.1 GCA_025936955.1 Nitrososphaeraceae archaeon | reverse complement strand
TCATTCCACCGGAGGACGCGGCGCAATTGAAAAAGGCAGGTGTCGCGGCAATCTACACGCCGAAGGATTTCGAGTTGAATCGCATCATGTCCGATCTGGTCCGGATCGTGGAGCGGAAGAGCGCAGTGGAGCCGACATAGAACTCACTGCGTCATTGCCAGGAGCCAACGGGTCCGGGAGCGAAGCAATGACGGCTCAAGGTCCAGTGATCACAGATTTGAGAGAATGTCCGCCAATTGCGCGGGGCTGGCCGGCTTGGCGAGATACGTATCCATGCCGGCGGCACGCGCGGCGGCTTGCGACGGCGCATCGCTCTTCGCCGACAGTCCGATCACCGGCACGCGCGACGCGGGGGCCGGCAACGCCCGGATGCGTCGCGTCGCTTGCAAGCCGTCAAGGCCCGCCATAGCGAACCGGTTAGCGCGCTCTGCGCGGACTACATTGCTGAAAAGCCACCTACTTTTTGAGTTCTTCTGATTATCATCAAAAAATGGGGAGAATCTGAGAGAATTAATCAAAGCTATAGGTCGAGTCCCAGTCGAAATAATGTCCCTTAGTACGCCCCCGACTCCAGTAGAGGCACCACCATATGGCTCAATAGCAGACGGATGGTTATGACTTTCGATATGTACGGTTATAACGTAGTTCTCCCCTATATCAATTAGTCCCGAATCATATCCTCTACCTCTGATAATATATTTCCCCTTAGTAGGTAATAATTTAACAAGTTTCTTGGAAGATTTGTAGGAACAATGCTCAGACCATTCCGCACCAAAGATAACCTCTTCCAGCTGATTTAGGTTCCGTCTTAATTTTTTATTAAGATAATTTAATTCATATTTAGATAACGAACTCACCTTTTTCCTCAGGGTTAAATCACGCTCTTATATATGCAAAAGGCATAGTATCATTTCTTCCATTGCCAAGATAATGAATTAGTGATTTAAATATGGTTAGACCATCGATCGAATCCATAGAGTCATATGACGGTATTGTCCTTTCGCTTGCTCTTTCAGGATGCGGCATCATCCCCATGACGTTTCCTTCTTCATTGCAAATCGCTGCTATATTGTACGTAGAGCCATTTGGATCATCTCCGAAGTATCTCATAATGAGTTGATGTTTTCTTTTCAATCTCTTTTCTACCAGATTATTTACGACATACCTTCCTTCTCCATGTGCAATCGGAAGCCTGATAGTTTGATTCCTTTTAAAAAGACAAGTAAATGGAGTTCGTCTGTTCTCAACCTTTAAGGTCGTCCATCTACATACAAAACGAAGAGAACGGTTAGTCATTAAGGCTCCATCAAGCAGTCCACATTCTACTAAAATTTGAAAGCCATTACAAATTCCAAGTATCGGAATACCATGTACAGCCATCTTCTTTATTTCAGTTATGACCGGACTGTGTGCTGCAATAATTCCTGCTCGTAGCCTATCGCCATAGGCGAAACCACCCGGTATTACTATAGCATCATAACCTTGAAGTTTATCCTTTGTATACCATACAAATTCTACTCTAACGTTTTGAAAACTACTCAATATTTGATAGACATCTTTGTCACAATTACTGCCAGGAAAGACAACTATCCCAATTCTTAGCATTATTTTTAAATCGTAAATTGCAAAAGAGGTATTAATAGATTATTTAACATAAATTGCTTAACCTATAAAAAGTAGATAGACTTAAACACTTGATTTTATCAAATTGTCCAGTATTGTTAAAATGTTTTTATTAAGCAGAAAAATGCTCTATTATCTATGGCTGATGTTGTAAAGGATATCATGACAAAGTCTGTTATCACTGTTGATGAAATAACGACAGCTTTAGTAGCAGCCAAAGTTATGACAGACAAAGGTATCAGTTCCTTAATTGTCTTAAAAGAAGGTAATCCAGTCGGTATAGTAAGTGAGCGAGATTTCGTAAAAAAAATATGCGCTAAGGAATTACAAGCATCTAAAGTAAGTGTGGGAGAAATAATGTCAAAGATTCAGACCTTTGCTGAACCAAATACTTCAATCGAAGTGGCCGTCCAAAGAATGGTAAATCATAAAATTCGGAGACTTCCTATTGTTGACAATGGAAAAGTTATAGGCATTATTACGGTCACAGATCTAGCCAAATATTTGCGCACTACTCTCCTCATCCAAGGGGCGCTACCCGGTAAGAGCGAGAGCTAATTAGCCGCGACTATTCAAAAATTATATAATGACTGATTAAATGATACAATCATTTCCGAGGTTCACTAATCAAAGGATCCGGTCTATCAACATCATTAAGATTTGTGATGATTCTTTGCATCTATTTTGTTCGACCGCCTGATTCGATATAGCAATTACTAACAGTGGGATTATAAATTCGCAGATCATCGCAAAGTTTCTGTGTTATTTGTCGAGCACTCTTCTCAGATGATGCTCTTACCACCAATTTTAATGTCTTTGCACACCTCACGGATTCTATATTTACATATCCTCCACGAGCTATTAAATCCCTCAGGATTGTGTCTCCTTCTGGGTCGTCAATATATGGCTTGTTTTCTATCTTAACTAGAACAATAAATTTCAATCTGATAATTAATATGAAATAATTTTCTTTATTTAGTTTATCTCTTGGTTAATGGATACTCTACGCCGAAAGTATTAATTACGTTCGGATTGATTTGCTTATTTATCAAAAATGGTCATGTAGCTCAGCTTGGTTAGAGCGAAGGTTTTGTAAACCTTAGGTCGTGGGTCCAAATCCCACCATGACCTTTTTTCCATTCATAAGCTCATCTTAAAATAATCTATAGTGTATCATTGTTCACTTTTCATGTAATGCAAAACGGCATTGGTGAAATTCATTTTGTTTCAATCAATCTCACAAGACAGATAGTATTCCTCTATGTTTTGGGTATTGTTAAAACAATAAAGTTGATTTTTTCACAAGAGGATCATGTTTCTCGCCATATTGCCTTACTTTTAGCCAACAAGGTGAAACCTAAAAGATAGGCCACTTGAACTCCAAGACCCATAGCAATTGACCAGTCTTTTGGAGCGTGAATACCCATGCTGTATTGTAACATTAAGGAGGCATGTGTTGTTGGAACGAGATATGCAATGTATTGCAAGATTGGTGGCAATCTATCAATTGAATAGTAGACCGGAGGAATAACAGCTAGAATCACATTGACGAATGAAATTACTTGGGTTGCATTTCTCATATGAAGCATATGCGATGACAAAAAAAATCCCATTGCTGACATTGCGCCCCATATCAAGAATATGTTTGCTAGTAACAAGGGCACCTGAAGAAGCGATGTCTGGAATTGAGAAACTAATACCGCTAGGACTGCTAATGCTGGAAGACCGAACAACAGTTCTGATAAAGCCAATCCAGCCATATAGGTAAGTGGTGAAACAGGCGAAGCCACAAACATATCTTGGATCTTGTATTCTGTTTTGTAAAAGGAAATGTCTTGTCCCAACGACAATCCATATCCAACCAGGGCCATGACAAGACTGCCCGCCAAAGCAAACTGTACGTAGTGACCATTACTTACTACAAATAAAACAAACAACAAAGAAAATGGACTTATTGCAGTAAAAACCATGGACAATGGATTTCTTCTGAGCCATAAAATACCGGTAGTATATGCTATTAAGGAAACCTGCTTTATGGCTAGTAAAATCCTCTTTGATAATGAATAGTTTATGTCCAACTGTTAAAAGAGGTATTGTTGCCTTTATTATTTTTAAGGTTGTTCACTAATTAGCACATCGAATCTTTTTTTTTCTGTTAACAGAATAAGCAATACTTGTTCTCATTCAGGTAAGCAATTGAATAAATGAATCCTAGAAATACAACAAAAATTCTTTTGACAATATATATTATTGCTCCAAGAAAGAGAGTAAATGTTAAAACTTCTCCATAGAGGCAAAGTTAAAGATGTTTACGCAGTAGATAATAATACTCTTTTATTTCACTTTTCAGATAGAATTTCAGCTTTTGATATTAAAATGAACGAATCCATTCCGAAGAAAGGGGAAATTCTATGCAAGTTCAGCGAATTTTGGTTTAATACTCTTCCTATTGAAAATCATATGATAAGAGTAACAGGGAAAGACAAAATGCTGGTAAAAAGACTAAAAATATACCCTATTGAATGTGTGGTAAGAGGATTTCTTTACGGCAGCTTAATTGAGAGATATAAAGAAGGGTCTCTTGTCATAAAATTCCCCTCTTCATTCCTGCCCATAATGGCAGCAAAATTACCTCAGCCTATCTTTGATCCGACCACAAAGTCAGAAGAACATGA
>JAICSL010000370.1 GCA_025936955.1 Nitrososphaeraceae archaeon | reverse complement strand
CGAGTTACTGATTCTATAGAAAATCAAATACAGCAACATGAAAAGGTAAAGACTGGTAAGTATATCAATAGTGAATGGATATGCGATGATTGTCTTGGTGTAGAAAACAAAGATAAAGAGTATGTTTCATCGCATACTAATCAAAGTGACAATAGCAATAATAACCAATGCGATAACATAGGAACAGCAAGCATATCAGACGTTTCTCCAAATACTCCAAGAGCAGATGAAGCAGAAATGTAGCAATTTCAATTGTGATTATTATGGGAGCTTATTATAATTAGAAAAAAACTAGCTAATTTCAAATTTAGTATAAACATAGTAGAAGAGGAACGCATCTTGGATATGGTTACATGTCGTTGTCATACTATGTCACACTAACTTTATCATTTAGAATTAATATTCAAATATTGATGGAATTGTGCTGAGACCTTATCTGCCTTATATTAGTTGGGTACTGCTTGCTACTCTATTCGTCATCATAGAAGTTTTTATCAGTTTGCAGATGCACATGATAACGCAATAGGAGTTAGGGTGAGACTTTCCATACATATAGACTTTAAAAAATGGCACAACCCCTTATCTAACCTCTCTTTGCTGAAGCTTCGAATCGGTGAAAAACTTGTCGCATGAATATAACAATATGACACTGGACAGATATTGTGCCAAATTTATACCATAGCAGACAAAGACTTATCACACTACCAGTCTTAAATATAGACGTCAACTTGAGAAACCCTTGTGATATCTGCACTTATGTTAATGAAGCTAATAACAATGCAGAATAACTTTGTATTTGGAAAAAATGCTAATTTAACTTATGCTAACTGGGATTTAGGTTTTACAATGAAACATGCATCTGGAAGGAATATAAAACCTCGGATAGTTCTTAAATCATGTTTACTTCTTCGGATGTCATACAGATTTGTTTTTTTGGTAATAAATGCAGGAGCATCATTTAATGATTTGACACCAATTCTTTGACAACATCATTTTGGAGGCAGAAGATTGCTTGAATTCAATTCAAACAACTATCCAGTTTCAGGTCAGCCCTAAACCAGAACCTTTATACTAAATAGTTAAGCCTATTCTCATGATATCAAATCATTAAGTTGCGATATTGTGCAGATAAAACATACTCTATTACATATGGTATGCTAGAAGACTGAATTCCTGAACAGTTGCAAACTCGACAATCAATGATCGGTTCATTTCAAATAAAGAAAAAGACAATGAGATTTTGTAAATATCTTATTTGTAGATGATTTGATATTCAAACGCAAAATTCATGGGGATATATGATTTTGCTGCCTGTATTTTGTTGTTGTTGAAGATTGTATTCTTTATGAGTTCTTTCAATATATGGTTTCAATTATAATGACGGTACGACGTAGAACAAATCTACTCCCACATATTGGTCGACCCGGTGCGAACTCGGTGTACAAAAGTTCAGTGTCATCATTAAATTTGTTTTATCTATTGTAGGATAGTTTCTTAGCAGAATGTTAATAAAACTACAACCTTCCCAGAAGTAGTGAAAGTGTCAAGATTTAAAGGCAAAAAATTATCGTTGATATTATCTATCTGTATTCTAAATATGCTCATAATGTCCATATTTACTAACATAAATCTCTATACCCAGATAACATTAGCCTTAAAAAACAAAGTCCATGACGAAAATCAAGACAAGTCTGGGAAAAAATGTCCTTCTGATCAGGTATTTAACCCAACGAGGAAGCAATGTGAGCCAACTTCTGGTCCTTGCATAGGCAAAAATGAGGTTAGAAATGAAAAAGGAATATGTTTGATTCCTGATAAAGCGGAGGATTGCAGCAGAAAGGAAGTTATTGGAGAATCAGCAAAATGCGAACCATGTCCAAAGGGAATGGCACCATTAAATGGAGAATGCAAAAGCCTATCACAATTGAAGATTAATTCAGCTAGCGATCTATCTATACGAAAAAATAATACTGATAATAACCAAATTTCGAACAAAGTGGT
>JAICSL010000138.1 GCA_025936955.1 Nitrososphaeraceae archaeon | reverse complement strand
ATTGATTCCTGAAATGTCATGATAACGTAACATGAAGAGAAGGTTGGACGGGTTTGGAAATTTTGGTGCTTGTCCAAACCCCCCATTTACAGGATCGCCCATCTGAAGCAATCCAACTGCTGCCTCATCTAGAATCGATCGATCAAATTCAACATTTTCTCCTCGCCCTCGAATATCCATTGCTGTATGAGATAATGCCTGCATAAATTCAGCAGTTGTAGATTGAATTTCTTGCTTTCTAACCTTATAAGCTTCAGCCAGCTGATCTAGAATTGTTCCAAATCCTGGTATACCATATCTGCTGTGCTTTGGAATGTATGTCCCTACATAGAAAGGTTTCTGATCGGATGTTAAAAATACAGAAAGTGGCCATCCGCCTGTTCCGACTGAAAGTTGGCAAACCCTTTGATAAATATCATCTATATCAGGGCGTTCTTCTCTGTCTACTTTTATATTGATAAAGTTTTCATTCATTATTCTAGCAATCGTCTCGTCCTCAAAGGATTCATGTGCCATTACATGGCACCAGTGGCACGCACTATATCCTATACTGAGAAAAATAGGCTTATCTTCATTCTGTGCCCTTTGAAGGGCTTCTTCTCCCCATGGATACCAATTAACGGGATTGTAAGCATGTTGTAATAGATATGGACTACTTTCATTGATCAGTTTGTTTGCCTTAGTTTGACTATTAGGGCTGCTATTATGTTGCATCTAATTAAAGTTGATACTAATGGTATTTTAACTATGTATGAATATAAGAAAAATTGACTAACTGTCGATCTACTGTTTTATTATAAATAATATAGATATCTTGCATAACAGAAAAAGGACATAATTTGCTTTAATTCGCTAGGATTATCTATCTATCTATTTATTATGAATAGTTGTAGTCGTATTTAGCTCTCTGAGGGAAGGAGGAATAAGAGTTTCACTTGGGTTTATGGGTTTTTTTGGTGGAAGATGAAATTGCTCTCTTAGCTCTTTTTGTTGGTTAGCTAAAACATTTGATGAGAATGACGGACCTATTTTTCCAAACCAAGCCCAAAGAATTATGACCACTACAAGTGATATACCCATAATTACTAGTGTCAATGCAAGCATTGTACGATTTCGATAACCATGCGAGCGTTGTTCTTTCTCATGATGCGCGCACATTATCAAAAAATAAATGATACATTGTTTTAAAAGCATTTGCATTTTACCCAAGTATGTTCAACATGAGATAACACCATTCTTATACTATCAAAATGGTATCATAAATAAAGTAGATAGTCTATCACTTATTTGTTCTATATCTGAAGAAATATTCATATTGAAAATAATAGTATGTCATAGTAATCTATGATAGAAGAAAAACTGATTTTATTTGGTGTAAAATTGTCAGACGCTCCTCCGCCTGCCGGTTCTTATATTCCAGTTGTTATAACTGGAAATCTTGTATTTGTATCTGGACAAATTCCGGTAGAATTAGGAGTTCTACCAATGCGAATTCAGTTTAGCGGAAAGGTTGGTAAGGATATTTCAGTAGAAGAAGGTCAGAAAGCAGCTAGACTCTGTACCATAAATGCATTGACGCATTTAAAAATGGCACTTGGTAGCCTTGACAATATAAAACAATTTATCAAAGTTTCTGGATTTGTCAACTGTGATTCTACATTTACCGACCACGCGAAAGTGATTAATGGGGCATCAGATTTTATTGTACAACTTTTTGGTGAAAAAGGAAAGCATGCTAGATCTGCTGTCGGCATGAGTAGCTTGCCTCTAAATAGCGCAGTAGAAGTGGAGTTTATAATTGAAAAGGAACAATAGCTGAAATTGTAACTCACTATACTGTTCCATACCGCTTCTGTTATCTGTTACCTTATTGCTACAATACTATTCGATTTTTTATATTAACTGGTCAATAATATAATGATGGGTATTGGCAATCACTTTGACACTCTATCAATTTAAACATTGAACGCCTATTTTTACTTCAATTACAATGCAACACAATATACAACATGCCTAGATCTTCTTGTCCAATGACTAGGTTGCTCAAACAACATAACTACATGGACAATTGGTTATTATTATTCATATAATATCTTTGTATTTCTATTTTTATCTCATTATTACCAAGGTGAATCTGTATACTTTTCATAATTATATTATCTATCTCTTTTGTTGAATCCTCTATAGATGATAAACCATTTATAGGCTATTAGAATGTGAATTTAAGTAGCATATATCAACTATCGTGTATACTTTTGTTCAATATATCGATAAATTGTTTCAGTTTGTTTTCAGGAACTACTGCACCGCATGCTTTCTCATGTCCTCCACCGCTTCCACCTATTTTGGAGGCGATGTCATTTACCAATCTACCAAGATGTACCTTACAGTCTTTTGAACCACGTATAGAGATCACATAAGATCTGATGTCTTCTTTTAATTTATAGACCATTGCAGCGGGTTTAGATGAGCTACCTAGTACAAAATTAACTATTATGCTAGCAGACAATTCCGGAGTACTTTTAGCATAGGCCAAATTATCCAGTTTAACTATAGATTTCTCAATTAATTTTACTGCTTCAGCTACCTTTTGGACATACTTTTGAGCAAGTGAAAATCCGCCCTCTATTTCATGCGGATATTTCATCTCAGCTAGTGTATCAACTATTTTGTTTAGGAATTCTTCATCACGTTGACTGGCCGAGATTGTATATGAAAGTGCCGTAGCTTCTAACATCAAAAATTGTCTATCAAACCTAGATACAATAGATTCTGCTATTGGTTTATTCTCCATGTAATCAGTAAGTGCTCCAGCTGCAGCAAAGAATGCGGCATGTGATTTTAGTTTCTTCTTGTACTTATTGTATATTTGAACACTTGTACATTCTTCCACCGAATGAATGAGCACTACACCTGTGTTCTTTAAAGCTATTTCGATATCTTTGTTCAGATCATGATGATCAATATATATCACCTTAGATCCTTTAGAAATAATTTTTCTGATTGTTTCTAGGAATCTTTGCTCATTCTTTTTACTTAGACCCAAATCACATATGAAGATCTTGTCGACTTTCTCTTCTAATGAAGATAATTCTTGGAGCTTGGAGATGATATTAGAGTAATCAAGTAGAATAGTGAATTTAGTTTTAAATGCTGCCTTGATTAATATAGCCGATGATATCCCATCGACATCTTCCTTATGTGATATACAGACTATTCTTGACATACTGGATAATTGCATCTATAAAGTTCCTAAATTTATTTTAATAGTCAGCAACAAAAAATATATCTATTAGTGTTAGCGTAAAATATGATTTAAAAGCTAAAACGAGATTAGAACAATTAGAACTTGTTTATTGAAGAGGCTGTCTGCTTACCTAGCGATTTTCTATGTACTATCTCACAGAATAAGATCAAAATGAATCTATTTGTTCTCATATTCTTGTCATAAATATATTTGAATGTATATTATCGGTCCACTCTTTGCCAGTTATTAGGGAATTCTTGCTAGTTGATTGGAAAGTTCCACACGACAAAACTTTGGTTTGAATTTGAATTTTCTTCTATCCTGATACAAATTTCGATATTTTAAGCAACTGCTGCTCCCGATTAGTACGAATATCCTATTTTATCGCTACACTCTAGAAAAGTCAAAAGAATCTTCAGATTTTTCAACTGATTGCGTCAAATTATAACTATGATGATAGGTAAAAAAAACTAGCACATAGAGTAGTAAATAAGTTTTAAAGGATGGTCTTTTATTATTGACTTCCAATTTCATAATGCATATTTGCGTAACAGAGAATAATTTAACCGTTCCAAAAGGGTTAAAGTCAGAATATTATAAACAACTTACTTGTAATAGATATGAATTGATTCATTGGAAGGAACAAAAATGAATAATATTCAAATAGTCAATTATGATTTTATTATGCTTTCTTATTGATTATCTACTTATAGATATAACAAGAACTTATAGTAGAAGAGTCACTTGTATATACGAATAATTACAATCAATAAGCAAATAAATAGTTTCATTTGATAGAAACCAGCATTATGTTTAGTACAAAGAAGAGTTTTTCATAAATAGTTGGTATTCATCCATTGTGTGATTCTAATGAAATATAGAAGTAGAACTGAGATAGTTGGGATGATTCTAGAATCTGCCAATGGAGGAACTAGTAAATCAAAAATAATGTACAAAGCATTTCTATCATTTGCCCAGTTAGAAGAATACTTGGCACTTTTATTAGAAAATGATTTGTTAGAATATGAAGAAGGAAGACGGTTCTATAGAACGACAGAAAAGGGAATGCATTTACTAAAAATATATAATCAAATGGATGAGTTAGCTCCTATTAATTGCATGTAGCAGTAATAAGGAACTCCATTATTTTTCTTTCCAAGCCACAACTGCATTGATAATACATCTAGTATTAGCCTATCGAGAAAGCTTTCAGAATCAATAGAATATAATCTCTTTTTTCAAATTTAGGGATTTGATTACTTGTTGTTATAGTTGATATTTGTATGTTAGAAACAATATCTGTCGAAAACAAATAACAATAACTTATGATCAGATAAAAGAGATCTCCAAATAGAATGATATAGATGGAAAACTGTTTCAATGAATTATGATTTGAATTATATAGGCACTTTATCTCAGTAATGTAATTATAGTAAATTAGTTACATGCATATACAAAAAGTTATAATCAATAAAGTAAATAGATAGTTTTATCTAATATAGACTGACTCGTAATTTAGTACAAAGAAGAGCTTTTCATAAATAGTTAGTTTCCATTGCGTGTTTAATATCTAATGAAATATAGGAGTAGAACTGATGTAGTATGAAAAAATTTGCATATCTAAAGTTTAAAGAAGCATCATTAATGTTTGGGCTTGTTGTACTCTTATCTGCTATTTGGATCAATTCTGTAAATGCACAAACATCACTATCAGGATCATTATTGTCTTCGAAAATACCATCATATGTTATGCATGGTGTTAAAATCGCATCCCCCTCTAAAGATGCAAGAATTCCCATTAATAGTGTCTTACACGTATCAGGAATTTCAAATGACAATATTACTCTTGATTGCCGAGTTTTAGTTATATTAAATGATGTACGACCATATCAGAATACTTCGTCATCTGGTCCTGGTGGTGCAAATGACTACTCAAAATGGAATTTTACGCTTAGTCCTAATTATACCTCTGTTAAAGAAGGCGTTAATAAGATAACTGCAAAATTCTCCTGCGATAATAATCCTAGTTTTGTATCATATTACAGTATAAATATTACAGGACTGTCCTTACCTGTTACTAATGCTAATACTACTTCTACTTCTACAAAATCACAACACCTATTGCCATCAGCATCAGTAGATGTTACTAATGCTAATACTACTTCTACTTCTACT
>JAICSL010000240.1 GCA_025936955.1 Nitrososphaeraceae archaeon | reverse complement strand
CACTATAACATTTTTCTGAACGACGCAAGTCAATTTCATCTACAGCTATACTATCGAGTTTATTGAGATAGTTTGTTATTTCTTCAAACTGGGATGCGTATTTTTTTACTTCTTCTTTTGTTAAATCTAATCTTGACAAACGGCCGAGAAGTTTTATATCGTCATAAGATACCATTTGAGCACTCTCCCCTAGTTGTCAAGGCGTCAGTCTATCTATATCTCTTGGATAAAGAGTAGCATCTCGTATATTATCCGTTTTGGTTATAGCCATTAACAGACGTTCGAGACCGATACCGAATCCAGCATGAGGTGGGACCCCATAATCAAAAACCCTCAAATGGTAATCGAATGAGCCTATATTTAGTCCCTGCTTTTTCATTCGTTCTAATAATTCATGTTTTCTATTAATCCTGGTACTTCCAGATGATAATTCTAGAGTGCCATACATCAAGTCAAATGATTCACAAATATTTTCAGACTTTATGGAATTTCTTACATAAAACGGTTTTATGGAACTAGGCCAGTCGGTTATGAAATAAAAGCTGCTTGATTTGTCTGGCTGTAGATTCTTCAATGCCAAGCTTGTGAGATCTTCACCCCATTTAATCCTCTCTCCCTTTTCTTGCAATATTTCTACTACCTCTGTGTATGGATATTTTTGAAAGGAAGATATAGAGGGAAGTGGAAACTCAAGATATTCTAAAGCATCTCTATTCTTCTTTTTTATTAGAGTTATGATGTATCCAATCATTTCCTCAAGCAACGACATCATATCATTATAATCTACAAAAGCCTTCTCAACATCGATTGATATTGCCTCTGAAAGATGTTTATTGGTACGGGATGGCTCCGCTCTAAAAATTGGGCCTATTTCGAATACGTTTTCAAATGCCATTGTAAGCTGTTCCTTATATAACTGCGGACTTTGTGCCAAAAAAGCCTCTCTGTCATAAAAAAATATCGGAAATAATGCGGCCCCTCCTTCAGTAGATGTAGCAATCATTTTTGGAGTATCGACCTCTGTAAAATTTTGTTTTACCAAAAACTCCCGAATTCCTTGTAAAATAGTATGGCGAATTTGGAATATATTCTGTAAATGATCTCTACGAAGATCCAAGGCCCTCAGGTCTAATCTTGTATCAATACCCACATTTGTACTACCTTGCATTTCAAATGGAGCAGGTTTCTTGGCCATAGAGAATACTTTCAGCCCCGAAGGCATAATCTCAG
The DNA here is from genome assembly GCA_025936955.1 of Nitrososphaeraceae archaeon. Lineage (GTDB taxonomy): Archaea > Thermoproteota > Nitrososphaeria > Nitrososphaerales > Nitrososphaeraceae > JAICSL01. The sequence goes on along the minus strand of JAICSL010000240.1, from coordinate 2,191 downwards.
CTCCATTAGGTGCTTTTTTCTGAGGTTTGACTACTCCTCTTATGGCTATCGAAGAATGTTGTTTTAGATGTTGTAGTTGTCCATAAAGATGCTCTGAACATTCGCCTTTCTTTGCAACAATTTGACTACTTCCAGATCTATCAGTTAATATCACAAATTGCATATTTCCGTGATCACGAACGCTTGAAACCCAGCCCATGATCAAGACATCGACATTCTCGAGTGAGGGCGTAATTTCTGACGAATAGTGTGTCCGTCTCCATTCTCCCAAATCATTTTCTTCAACCAGGTTGCTCAATTTTGACACCTAAATATCAAGGACTTATATCAGTGAGGTTAATTTAACGTTTCATCTAATGAAATTTATTCATAGATTGAATTAGCGTACTTCTCTAGTGTTATTATGAAATTTGGTAACGGGTTTCAATTTTTATACTCGTGATTGAAATAAAACATTATCTGGAACTAAATGAGGATCAGCCGCTTTACGAAATACTTCTAGAAAGTGCTTAGAGTTAAGTTATCTCGACATAAAGACTATCATTTTCTTGGTTGACTTTGAAGGTCTGTTGGGTGTTTAATTTTTGGGGAAACCAAAGAAGATTTCCTGTTGTAATATCCCATTTTGCTCCATGCCACGGACATGTTAGCTCTTTACCACTAATTTCACCCTCGTGAAGTTCGGCCCCAGCATGATTACAAATATTGCCCATTGCATAATAGCTTCCACCTACATTAGCAATTACTATTTCTTTTCCACCCGCTGAAATATGGGTTAATTTTCCCTCAGGAGTGTCAGACGCTTTCCCTATAAGGACCTTAGCCAAACCAATCATTCATTTGATACAATAAGATCATTTAAATTATTCCATACTTGCGAAGTTGTTAAAGGCTGGGATCGTTCGGTTTTTATATAAATACTAAAGATCATACGACTATCTTCTCATTATATTATGCACTGAGAAAAATCTAGAAGTTTTGAAGGTTATAGAGACCTATTATATTTGAGATCACTAGCTAGATTAATTGAATTTAATTTAGATCTATAATTGTCTTCGGTTTAATAGATTCCAATTCGACAAATGTAGATAGTTCAAGATATTGAATTAAATTAATTAGTATAACTAACTGTAATCTGCTCGAACATTACCGCAAATTGATTCAGCCATAAATAATCCATATTATTACCTCCCATACAGTGCATTTTACGTTTTAGTTGTCAGCAGATACTAATTCAATTAATTTGATTGAGCTATGTTAGGTGGAAACTATGGAATTATGTTCTGCCAATCAAGGATTGAATAAAATAAGATAATATAATTTCCTAGTATAATTGATTCGGGGCCTTGTGACTCTGCATGATTCTGTTTTCGCTGCTGGACAGTTTGGCCTGGTTGTAAAGTTGCGAGAACAGCTACTCCACAGGTAAGTTTGGCAAGCTCATTAAGGCGCTTTATTTCATAACTCTTTAGTCTTGGTATAACTGTACTTGATTTTACTTGGATCAGCCACTTTTTTAAATTCTTTGTAGCTATAAGATCTGCTGGTCCTCTGCTTCCTTTAGATAGGTTTACGTTCCATCCTCTTAACTTTAGATAATTTGCAATAATAAACTCCGCATCTCTGCCAAATTTACTGAATGAATATAAATTATTTTGCATAAAAAAGTACAGTTGCAATTAAGCTATAACATTTTCTTCTTAAATCAGTTGACCTTGTACTAAAACAAGTTGAAGATAATTTGCTTCGTAATCGAAATATGTTACTGAAAGAACAGAAATAAAGGTTTTAACATAAAAACAATAGTGGAAGTCAACCTGATTATATCATTACTATCAACATTCAAAGCGAAGAAAAAATATCAAAGCAGAACTTTGATGCGCATAAACAAGCATTATCGTACAGTAAGGGATATGTTTATTTTATCTTATTTATAGATAAATGTAACTAATCATCTCTTATCCTTGTCTACTATTATCATTTCATTTATTTTATTATACGTCTGCAAAAAGTGAATTCCTTTTCCTGTTGTTTTATATGTTCTCTCCCCGCCATAATATTCTATCAAATCGTTCTCGAGTAAAAATAGTAAGTATTCTTTGGATTTAAGATAAGACAGAAACGCTTTATACATTATTTTTGTTTGAGTCACCTCATTTCCGTTAGCTATTTCTAGAATTTGAGATAATAT
>JAICSL010000297.1 GCA_025936955.1 Nitrososphaeraceae archaeon | reverse complement strand
CTGTCCTGACAGGTTGTATTGACATACACAAACGTCCGTGATTATAGTCAACAGATCTCCAAATTCCTGTTTGATCAGCCTCACGCTTTGCTGCACTATCCCATCCGTATTCGTAGCATAGGAACCATTTCTATCCCTTCTTTCGGGAATACCAAAAATTATTATAGATGAAATTCCAGCTTCAATTATGATTTTGCTATATTGATTAATCTCCCCCAAAGAGATTCTTCTTATTGTAGACATTGCATTGATTTGATCCCCCCCTACTTCTGTTTGCTTAACAAATATGGGAAGAATCAAGTCTTTTTTGTTTATAGCTGCTCTCCTGAGTATTTCCCTGTACCTGCCTTCATGACTAGTAGGAGTGTGCACCTTTCAAGTAAATGATTTAATTTCGGCTATGAAAACCTTTGTATTATTCATACAAGGCAAATATGCAATCATGTAATAGCATCTAATTACAAGGAGCAAATGAATGTTATTGGAAAAACATAGATTAACCTGTAAACCAAATTCTCTACAGGTAGAGAATTCATTACTATTAATACATTTGCCCAACTATGCAAAATATCATTGAATCCAGTCTTTATGCTGCTTGTCCTTTAGATCGGATATTTCCACATAATTTTTGCTAGTGTTATTTTCATCCCAGGGGGCGACAAACTTCTCGATTGACTTGTTACAATGATGCTTCTGGACAGACCAATCCATTGCTTATTGATATGATTCATGTTCCTATGAGTTTAGACTCCGTTCTTATGAAAGTGAGTAAAGTTCTTAAACTGCAAAATTATGGATTAGTACTTTTCGATTTCCTTTGATTACCCGGACTGATAAAATCGCTAATAGAATCATAAACTAGGTTAATTTTTTTTAACAAATTTGTTCTCTGTGTTTATTCTTTATGCGAATCAAAAAAAAAATTCAATTAATATTATAAGTAGCAAAAACAGATACGATGTATCATAAATATTACATATGAGTATAACCGAGAATATTCGGATTCTCTGAGGTCATATTCCTTAGGAGTTATAACAATATTAATGAGTGTTTACCGTACATTGGAAACAATGTTATCGATATCATTGAATACTTTTGGATCTCAATGTCAAGATATCTAAAATCAAGATAATTCATACCAACAAGAATCTGATGATATTCACGCATTAGAATCTCTGGAAATCTTTAGTGGCCTAAGAGTATAAACTATTAAAGGTTCGTTCTTTTGATTTTTTACGTGATCTACCACCAGTACATTTTTAAATCTAGTAAAGGAATAAGTCTTAGGTTTTCAATTTAGGCAAAAGAAAAGTATTGAACGAGGCAGCGCTGAAAGAAATGGTTATGCCACAAAAAGGTGAGTTGCTGGGTCGCGTTATAAAACTCGTAGGAGGAGACAATATTATTGTAAAATGTACTGATGGCAAGGTAAGGACCTGCCGTATTCGAGGAAAGATTAAAAGGAGGATGTGGATTCGCGATAACGACTTGGTATTAATCGCTCCATGGGATTTTCAATCAGAAAAAGCTGATATTGTTTGGAGATATATTGCTGCGCATGCAGATAAATTGGATCAAGATGGATACCTAGTAGGCTTATAGTATATAATTGGATGGGCTACTAACACTCAGATCATATTAGTTTGCTATTTCCTAGATAAAAGTTTTGGGTATCATATAGTGGGTCTAAGAATATATAGCATTCTGCTGATACTTGATTTCAGCAAAATGATTTTTGGTTTTAATACTTTGCATTCTAAGCAAACTCAGATATTGTACTAGGTAATTATGGAGCAGAGACTTACAAAAAGTAGTTGATTGAATGTAGAGATTGCAATGATATCTGTCGTATTGAGATTCTGTAGCATCCAAAAATGCAAATAAGATATCACAGACGAAACTCTGAACTGTTGTCACACCGACCATATATATCTACATAGATAAGGTTCGAATCTATCACAATTGGTGACCATTAATCTAGCTGTTCCTCGTTTTACCAATCGTATTTAATAAAGAATATGAAAGACTATGACTCGTAAATGTCGTGAGTGCTAGTGTCTCCTATCATAATAAAATTTTAATCGTATATTATTCTCTGCATTCATGATTATAACCTCTACAGAGGTGTAGTCTAGATCTGTAGATTTCCAGTCTGTTCCTTTCTCAACCTTATTTATATTTCCATGATGTCTTTTAGATATGTCATCTGATTAAATGAATTCGATTTCAAGATAGATATAAAGTCCTCATAAGGAAAATTTCTATCATTGAATTTATAGTCTTGTAGGCTACACAAACTACATAGCATAGACAAGTTCAAACTTTAGTGAATGAATAGAATAACAATAGGGATTCCTTCCTTTAATGAGGAACAAAATATAATAAATTTGCTTAGATCCATTTCAATGTGTTGTTTAAAGGAGTTCACAATATCAGAAGTCATTATTTCTGATGATTCCTTAGATAATACACCACGACTAGTCGACAGCTATGCAAAACAATCTACATTAAAGATCATATTGCTGCATCATCCTCATCGTAGAGGAGTAGCTTCTGCATGGAACGAAATCTTTGAGCAGGCAACTGGAGACATACTAATACTATATGATGCAGATGTTATACTAGCTGACAACTCTATTTATGAACTTGCATCATCTGTACGAGGGACTGTAGGGCTTTGTGCATCCAATCCAGAGCCTGTAAACAAAACAGGGTTAGTGGGTAGAGCGTCCATGTTTATCTCCCGATGGCTGAGATTAATGAGAATAAATGGTCTCTCTCAATATACCGTTATGG
>JAICSL010000096.1 GCA_025936955.1 Nitrososphaeraceae archaeon | reverse complement strand
TTATAAGGATACGTATAGTCAACAAATTGCCAGTACAATAAATGATGGAGCCACTTATAGTGATCCGTATAAAGGAGAGGTTAAACCGTTTCGCGCACAATGGACCGAGGTCCAAACTCGATCACAAAATAATACAATTAGAGTACCTTCAGACGCCATTATTTGGGATCCTTTGCATCAAAACTGGATGAATGTAGGGGGCGAAACTACATCCATCAGTAAAGTCACATATGATCTGAAATACAGTAAGTGGCATAACGGAATAATGATGGATAAGAACGATATCCTTTATGATCAGTATTTTTTGCATGAATGGGGAACTAATACAGGTGAAAGTGACAAGACAAAGGATTCCGAGTTCACCAGCGGGGCTGAGCAATCGATCAAACATGATAAGGGTATCAGATTTCTTTCAGATAATAAGATAGAATCATACTTTGATTTTTGGCATTTTGATAAAAGTCAAATTGCTGGAGCTGGAGCGTTGTGGGCATCAGAACCCTGGGAGATAACTGCTGCATCAGAACGCTTAGTCAAAGAAGGTTTGGTAGCATTTTCGAAAACAGATGCAGCATCAAAAGGTATAGACTGGTTATCTCTTATAACTGCAGACCATGCTAATATGATTAAAAATGAGCTCGAAAAAATGAAGTCGGAACGATTTTTCCCCTCAGCGTTAAAGGGCAGAGTAACATTAGAAGAGGTGGATAGGAGATACGATGCTAGTATTAAATGGATAACTGAACACAATTCGGCACTCATAGGTAACGGGCCTTTTTATTTTGATAATTATAATCCGTCAGGAGGGACAATAACCCTTAAAGCATTCCGCGATAACTCTTATCCTTTCGAGATTGGACACTGGAATGTGTATCTGCAGGCAAAATTAGCATCCATAGAAAACATCATCGTACCTAAAATTATTCAAATTGGCAAACCGGCAAATCTTATAATAAATGTAACCGTTGACGGGAAGCCGAGCCAAAATGCCACTATAAATTATTATATATCAAACCGAGCAGGATACGTGGTACTTGATGGGATCGCAAAACCAGATAATAACACTGATGGAAGATTCTTAGTCCCACTGGGAACGCAGGATACAAAAAAATTAACTACAGGTCCAAATGCAATTAAAGTATTTGCAAATAGTTACGAAGCATATAAACCAGATGTCGTCACTAAACCCTTCATAGCTACCAACTATAACTCTTCAAGTGAGATAGCTCGAAAAATTATGCGACAAACTCAAGAAATTACAAACAGTAGTGTGCCACAGCCTTTAAAGAAGAGTGGGTGCCTAATAGCTACTGCAGCATTTGGGAGTGAACTAGCACCAGAAGTGCAAGCCCTGAGGCAGTTTAGGGACAACCTGGTTTCTGAATCATATGCTGGAAGCCGTTTTTTGGATATCTTCAATCAATGGTATTATTCTTTTAGTCCTTATGTAGCACAATACGAGAGAGATAATCCATCGTTACAATTTATTGTGAGAACATCAATATATCCACTACTTGGAATACTTAACTTAAGCGAGTTAATCTACCACTCAACTGATTTCAATCACGAGTTTGCTGTAGTCGCGGCTGGATTATCTGCAAGCTTCCTAATTGGAGTAGTTTACTTATTACCCTTTACAATAGGACTGAGTATTATATATAGAAAAAAGAATTGGATAGGTTTTGATTTAAGAGCTACAAGATATATTGTATGTGCACTACTTGCGACTAGTTGTGCCTTGATAGCATCTGCCGAATTAACGGGATTCTCGTCAATCATGATGCTTGGAACTGCTCTATTAGTTCTGTCGGCGTTAAGCATAGCACCAACAATGAGTATATTTTTAATTAACAGTCTTAAATCACGTAGTCATAGTTACTACATGAAAACCTACTGACGTAGTTAGACATGAGTTTTCTACGATTCTTTATTGCAAGGCTATTAACCGTATTAGTAGTTTTATCTGCTGTTATCCTAATGACCATTTCTTTATTAGGAACTTCAATGGATGACATTCTGAAAACATCTATAAAACAGGATGTTGTGCTTGCTGTGACACAAGATACTAAGCTAAGTTCTAATTTTAAGAACCTACAAGATAGACAACATTATATTGACAATCAGATAGAAGGCACTATTCATGCAGAGGGTTTAGATGAGCCATGGTACTCACCAAGATCTATGGGTACAAAATTTCTTAAAACAATGACACTGGACCTTGGGAGAGCTCGCTTCCTCACCAGTGATTCAGGATCACAACAGGTAAGCAATATTATCTTGGAAAAATTACCCAAGACAATTTTGTTGTTCTCAACTTCCACAATAATAATTACTTTTATAGGATTATATTTAGGCGCGTTTTCTGCAAATAGAATCGGTTCATTAGTTGATAGATTTACATCGGCCGCTGCAATATTCAGCAGTAGCGCTCCAGTATTCGTTGTTGGAGTGTTCATGATACTTGTCTTTGCATATTTTTATCAGGTGTTACCAGCCAGAGCAACTCCATTGACTCCTCCTACTGATCCTTATTATATCTTAGATCTGCTGTATCATATGATATTGCCACTAGCAACAATAATTTTGACTGGATTTGGAGGATGGGCTTATATAACTCGATCTCTTGTAATCAATATCCTTAACGAAGACTTTATCGCAGTTAAAAGATCCCAGGGAATAGCTGAGAAAAAGATTATTTATTCCCATGCTTTAAAAAATGCTGCTCCGCCTGTAATTATTACTGTTGCTCTATCGTTATCAGCATCCCTAAGTGGGGCGTTAATTTTCGAAACGATATTTAATTGGCCTGGGATGGGGTTGCTTTACTTTAATGCCATAAATTTAAGAGATACCCCGGTAATACTGGGTCAAACCTATGTCTTGGTGTTAATTTTTCTTATTACAAATTTTATTGTAGATATGATATATGGATTAATAGATCCTAGAGTTAAATTAGTATGAGTTTCAAAGCGATATCGAACTATCAAATAATACATGAATTTAAGAATTCAAAAATAGGTTTGTTTGGCATAGCGATCCTGCTCTTTCTAATATGCATTTCGATCTATGCTATTTTGACTATACCTTTAGATTCTTACAGACAATGGAATAATCCTAACTACTGGATTAACTATCCCAAGGCCGCGATGCCAGCATGGATCAATATTTTTTCTTCTCTGAAACAACCAGAGCATCTGATGATGGATAAACCTATTATATCACAACAAGTTGAAGAAGGGACAATAACTGTGAAAAATACATATAAATTTCTTTTTAATTATGATTTTTTTCCCAGTGATTTTATGTTAAACTATGCGGTTCAATATGGTGTTATTCCACCAATTGTAAGTATTCAACTAACACGTCCGGACGGAAATACATTCGAACTCGTATCCAAATCATTACCTTCCGCAGAAGGTAATATGTCTTCCTTTTATGACACGATCTATTCAACACAAGACGATATCAAACACAATCTAAGAAGCTACTTACACAAGTTTTCCTATGACGTAGATGATTCTAGACCGGAGCAAATGTTGTTTTCAAGTCAAAGCGGCCCGAGAGTTCTAAAGGGCCAATATATGCTGACTCAATCATTCACCTTTTTTAACGGTGAAGATCACGTTTTAAATTCACAATTAATTGTTGGAGGGAAAGTTTATGGACTTTTGGGTACTGATGAATTACGCCGTGATTTGTCCATTGGTCTGCTTTGGGGTACTCCTATTGCTCTGCTAATTGGATTATCAGTATCTATTCTATCCATTTTAATAGGATCCGTTTACGGAGTAATGGCTGCATATAAAGGGAAAAGGATAGAACAAGGTATGATGATGATAGTTCAATTTTTTGTTTCTATTCCTACTATACCAATTTTGATCATATTTTCAGTATCTATAGGTCAGAGTATCTTTCTGATCATTGGATTTTTAATTATTTTTAGCTCTGTAGGACAGGCATTGGTAAGCAGAAGCATGGGGCTGCAGATAAAGAACTTTCAATACGTTGAAGCTTCAAAATTACTAGGAGAAAGAGATACAAAAATAGTGTTCAGGCACATACTTCCACAATTAGTGCCATACCTTTTCGCTAATATTGCGCTTTCAGTACCGGGAGCCATTTTGGGAGAAGCAGGTCTGAGCTTTTTTGGACTTGGTGATCCGACAATCCCTACCTGGGGACAAATATTTCATGATGCACAAACTTTTAGCGCGACTGCACGTGGATTATGGTGGTGGATATTGCCACCAGGCGTAATGATTGGAATCACTGGCTTAGCATTCGTTCTTATCGGTTATACATTAGAATCGTTAGTAAATCCACAAAAGAAAGGAAATTGATCATAATAATTTTTCTCCCGTGATTCATTTTATCTGAAGACTAGTTAATTCTAGATCCTTTAATCTATAAATCATTATTATTTAGCATTTGATTTTTGTCTGTTTTATCTAAGAATAGCTGATAGCAGATCTGAAATTCTAAGGAATCTCGGATCGAAATGTTGTGGCATTGTCAACATGAAAAAATGTTAAGTTCAGGTTCTTTTACCATTTTTTAGATTATTGTTTTATATTATATTATACAGCACAAGTTATTCATGATTACAAATTTAATTTAAACAATTTGATCATGGTACCGAAACTTAATCTATAGTACAATATTTTTTCATAACCTATAAATCGACAAGTACTAGCATAATTGATACAAGTAAAAGATGAAGAGTAGTCAAAATTAAATAAAAGACCATTTAAGGAATAATATTGTTCTTTAAGAAAAAACATGGAGATAATTACACTACATTCCGGAAGGAAGTTCGGATAGCCCGCGAAACAGTCGACGGAATAATAACCTACTCCAAGGCCTGCCATCCAAACGAAGGAATTTTAATATTAACAGGGAAGAGCAAAAGAAATCTGATTATCATCGATGGATTGGTTGTGCCTCCATTTTCTGTTCGAGGTCCATACTATTCAGGATTTCCTAGCTATGATCTCCCTTTTGATTTGTCTTATATAGGTACAGTTCATTCACATCCGGGAGGTTCAAATAGGCCATCGATCGAAGATCTAAATAATTACTATGGATTAGTATCAGTTATTATATGTTATCCGTATGACGACAGAACAATTTGTGCATTTGATAGAAATGGCGACCAATTCCCGTTAACAATAATCGATGCACATATTTGATAAACTATTATTGAGTCTATTATTTTTTGGCCAGCTAGTAGAATGTTGCATGACTTAAATTGGAAGATTTACATTTCTATTATGCGATGATGTCATCACGATAATGCAGAGCGTTATTATTCTGAGTTACAATATTTATTATTCATATAAGTTGATCTCACTCTTGTATGCTGTCTTTCTATGCTGAGAAAGAACCTTTTATTAGAGGAAATTTATACATGTTTACTCTTTGATTGCTAGAATAATATCATACGACTATCTTCTGGATAGCATATCGTCTTATAGAGTAGATGCAATCCATCAGTAAATGGATCTGTTATAATAGGAGATTTGGTAGATCTACTCTTGTCATCCTAATTGAATGAAAGTCTTGCTGATTACTCCCGACGACTCTTTATTATTCCCCATATTATTACAGTTGATACAAAAGAAAAGACACCTATCAGAGACCATGTAATTACATGTCTGTAAAGATCTAGCGCTAAATCAATAGACAAGACCAGTTCAATACTATTATTATGATCTTTCTAATATAGATACCTACAAATAAATATGCTGGCAAATAATTACAAAGATTCTTAGCGACAATCATACAATTGAGATGATACCAACTTAACGAATTTCTAGTTCTACAAAAATATCATTTTCCTTGATATCTCTTCCTGTATGCCTTTTTTTCTTGTTCCTTTATATTATAACTATTTAAGTTTGGAGTAATACATAGGCCAAGACCGTTGATTACAATAAATTCTTAACAAATCTTCCAATTCTACAATAACCTAAAACTAAATAATAAGACTTTATGAAACTTATGATATGCTTTCGAGAAATTTTTATAAATCAACACAAAAATCTCATCATGAATGAGAAATCCATTGTTGTACGGAGCTATGATTGGTAGCGCATTAGTAGTTCTCCTTACGACGCTATTCGCTTTTGCACCCAACTCTGCGGATCAGTCCAGCATTCCTACACTCAAAGCCTACTTATTAAAAATAGTTAATCAGCAACGTCAAAAAATAAGCCTGACTTTGTTAAAACAAGGAGAAGGGATAGCTGCACAAAATCAAGCAAATTTCATACTTACACAAACGACTATAACACATCTGGATTATTATAAGAACAGCCCTATGCAAAGATACATCTTGTCAGGAGAAAGAGGATACGTTGCGGAGAATCTTTCTTTATATCATTGCAGCGATGATGTATCTTGTAAAATTGCTCTGAGTACTGCCATCGAAGAAATGACTACGGATCGAGAAGCTAACTTAAATATATTGAATCCTGGAATTACTCATGTCAGCATCGGAATAGCAGTAGGTAAAGGCAAAGTTGCACTCGTATTAGATTTTGAAAAGAAATA
>JAICSL010000293.1 GCA_025936955.1 Nitrososphaeraceae archaeon | reverse complement strand
GTTTTTGAGTAGTTTGACGATTTTTCACTCTCATCTTTGCCAGGGACATCTGGTGGAAAACCTATGGGAGTATTATTGTTATTTGTACTGTTATCTTTGGAAATCATATTCAACCAATCCTTTTCATCAAATTTTGCCAGATCGGACAGGGAAGTTATTTGATTTGATTTTTTCATATTTTCAATTTCTTGTATCAGTGGAGGATGTGAGTTGGTAAGGGCAGATAACTGTAAAGCAAATTGCAGGTTTTCAACATGATCTTTTAGATCAGTATTATTCTTAATGCCATCCCAGAATTCGTCTATTTTACCGACATGGTTTACATAAGCATTCAAAAAGGCTTTTTGTTTGTCGCCATCTGGCAAGGCGACACTAATAATTTTAACTAGAGATGTTTTATCATAGGGTTTTGTAGTAGAAGAAGGTTGCTCAAAGCTTTGTTTTACTATTAGCTGTTTTAGTGCATTAACTATCTTGTCAGATTCTTTTCCAAGTTCTGGTGAAACAATATTGCCTTCTGCGGCAGTTTCAATTGCACGTTTTTGAACATCTGAACTTTGGGCTAGTAGTTGATCAAGGTCCAGAGGCAAGTCCTCTCTGAAGAATCCATAAAAGATCTCTGATGAAATGGCTGCTGCGGTTTTATCTGCAAGTTTGGATGCAACAACTAGAAACAAAATATGTTGGGGATCAATACCTGTTTCTCCAGAGAGAAATGACACATCCTGATTCTGACTATCTTCAGTTAAATCAGATATTTTTACACCGTCAAGTAGTGGCGTTATTTCAGATAGTAGCTGTTCATATTCAGATGGCCCTCTAAATTGTCCATTTACAGTTAAATCAACCTCCAAGTCGACTGGTGCATTAAATATGATAGAAGAGGAAACTATTGGCTTACCAGAACTATCTAATGCCCTAACAATCAAATCAGCATTGTCTTTTTCTGAGCGATAGAACTGATCTTGACTATAGATTATTTTATAAAATCCATTAGAGTCTGTTGCTGTTTTACCAAGCTGTTCTTCATGGCGCAAGTCTTTATCTACTGCAACAACTGATATTCCGGAAATTGGTTTTCCGTTGCCCTGTCTTGCTAGGCCATGTACATTAAAGGATAATGATGGAACTGGTGTTGGAGGCGATGGTTGTGGCTGTGGATTTTGTTTGTCAACCATCTTATTGATAATATCCGCAGTTTGTTTGTCCACTATTCCTGTAATATCTAAAGAATATTTCTTTTGAAAATCTAAAACAGCTTGTTTAGTACTTGTTCCAAATAACGATTTTTGTAATTCATCATCATTGATTTTGTAACCAAGTAACTGTAATTCTTGATGCAATAGTTTTACATCATCACCAGTGTAATCTGGAGATAGACTTCTACCTTGTAGCTTCAATAATTGTACAATAAAACAGCATCTAATAAGGATTTATGGAAAACAATGCCATAAATACCCAATACAATACATATAGCATTTGAGATTATATATCAAAATAATAATATTAAGCATAAAATTAAAAAAATATTAACTTCAATAGAATAACAAAGTTATACAAATATAAGTGAAAAAATTGATTATAAATGCAATTACCACATTTTCAATTTTATCAGAAATTCTGATGCTGGATATCAGGAAAAAAGCTATCCCATATTCTAGCACATTTATCACATGCACGGTTTGATGTATCAACTAATCCAACAGGATTTGGCCTTAAATACCAATTTATTGCAGTTCCTACTTGTCTTTCTGCGTGCATTTGATCGGGCACGTCTCTACCCTTTGGTGGCTGGTTTCCAACAAGTACAAAACCTTCAGGAAGAGTAATATAGCCTTGTCTCAAAATATGCCAAGCAAGATGATGGGAAACAGATATTCCTCTATATCCAACTCCTCCAACTTCACCATATCCTACAGAAATTGTTACTCTATTTAGTAGCGAATTACCTAAGAAAGGCCGTAATTGATTATTTACACTATTCATTGCATCATATAGTTCCTGACGTCTAACACCTAGATTAATTATAGGTGGATCGGGACCATGAATAAGTCCTCTAGAGCCCACTTCCATAGGATAAATAAATAGAGGTTCTCGCCATGGCGTATGGGATTGATGTGGTGGGCTAGGAGCTTGAACAGGTACTTCATTAGTAGGTTCTCGAACGGGCATATTTTGATTGGCTGATGGGGCATGTACCGGAGTTGGAGGGCTAGACGGTGGGGCATGTACCGGAGTTGGAGGGCTAGATCCACCATGGTGAAAGGAATATGCAATAGTACCAACTATAACAACTCCTGCAAGTCCAATTCCTATAGGTCCAAATATTGCTCCTGTTCCTGCTGCTACTTCTGCTGTTCCTGCTGCTACTTCTGCTGTTCCTGCTGCTACTTCTGCTGTTCCTGCTGTTGCTGATAAAGCAATATTACGAAATATTGAAGTACTGATTCGTAATGACTCTATTTCACCCATTTGAGTCAATGGTAACATGCGTGCAGACCATCCTGATACTGAAGAAGGTAATATGAACGGATCTTTGCCATCAGGATCGATATAAACGACAGGATTGTTCCTGCAGTATCTATATGCATTTAATTCATTCATATTTAAAAGGTGATCATAACTTATCCATCTAGAAATCCAAGGCGCATAGTACCTTGATCCATAATAATACAAGCCAGATTCATCATCGCGTTCCTTTGATGTATAGCGATATTGTTTTTTATTTACTTCAATATTATTTGATTGAAAAGATGTACTCCCAAATGGATAATATTCTTCGTAAGAAATAATGTTTGCCTGTTCATCTAATTCTAAAATGGTTGAACCAATATGG
>JAICSL010000212.1 GCA_025936955.1 Nitrososphaeraceae archaeon | reverse complement strand
ATCTATTATAAGACTACAATCTGGAATTCAGTATCCCTCTACTGGCACACATATGCAGTTATCAATATTTATCATACTACAATTAGAACTTCTTCAATAATATTAGATTACAAGAGGAAAAATGTTCATAACTGAGTTTTTGCAGCATCTTCTATGCTTAGCAATTAGAACAGCTATTGATGCGAATAGAGATAAAAAAAATAGTAGGTTATGATGCTAAAATAGAATCACAGATAGATAGTTGTGATGTTTGGTAAGAATTCTGTATGGTGATAGTTGAAGATGGTAACAAAGAATTATCCTTTTTCTCTAAATATATTTTTAGATCTACAATATGCAAAGCAGGTTAGAGAAATGAACCCTAAGTTGTATGTGATGACGTCTCTAGAACATTAGACCATTGACGCCTTTTGTTTTTACTCTTCGATCCAAAATTTTATATCATTTAGGAACATGAGGTTATGACAATAGAGAGTAAATCTCTATACTCCCACTGTTTTGATTTATGACATAGACCCTGTTAGAGTTTATGGCAATACCAACGGGATTATTTACAGACCATTTTGTAATGAAGTTTCCATTACTGTCGAATTTCTGGACAGTATTGTTAGTGTTGTCACTGACATATATGTTGCCAGAAGAATCTATTGCTATACCCACAGGGCGAGAGAACTGTCCATCCCCAGTTCCTGGAGTCCCCCACTTTGTAATGAAGTTTCCATTACTGTCGAATTTCTGGATACGACTGTTCTCTCCAAAATCGCCTACATACACATTACCTGAAGAATCTACTACTATACCACTTGGATTTATGAATTGTCCATCACCTAGACCCGTAGAGCCCCATGATGTTATAAAAGTACCATTACTTGTAAATTTTTGTATACCATTCTGTGCATTACCAAAATCGCCTACATACACATCACCTGAAGAATCTATTGCTATACCCGCAGGATTAGTAAACCTTCCGCTACCAAATCCCAGGTTTCCCCATGATGTTATAAAAGTACCATTACTTGTAAATTTTTGTATTTGATTAGATAGACCACTAATGTCAGTAACATAAACATTACCTGAAGAATCTATTGCTATATCTAATGGTTGGGAAAATTTACCGTAACCAGAACCTGTGGAACCCCATTTTTCAATTAATGAATATTGTTCTGCTGCGTAGGCTGAGTAGGCACCATTTGTAGCAATCAAGCAAAGCAGAACTAAAGCCAAGATACCAGATAAGCTCATCGAACCTATTAGCAAAAACCTCTTTGACATAGTTCAAGAAATGTAGTATAACATATCTATAAAAACTAAGCGTCAATAGACAGTAAAAACAAGGCTGAGATCATAAAAAAGAATGGAAAATCTATCTTTCTATTTGTGAAGCACATTAATCAGTAATTTGTGCATAAATGTTTTACTATCGCATAGGCATCTGGACATTAGGTGCTCCTATATCACGCTTAAAGACTACACCAAATATCGGTGTGTTTCCATAGTGATTCTTTACCATGCCTGGATCGAGCGAAATACTTATAACACTATTATTAATTATTTTTATACTTGTAGGTATATTTGTGACAATTCCTTCTCTCAAACTCGCGGCTGATGTCCCGTTAAATACTAATGTATTTTTGTCTGTCATGGATTTATTTTTCAAGACAAAATCAGTTATTGTGTGTGTATGCGCACCAGATCCATTTATCATGATCATTTTAAATGAAGTATTAAATACAGATCCCGAAAGATTTGCACCGTTAGTTTGTGTTTGATTTATCAAATTAGTCTTCCAAAATCCGGTCAGGATCCAAGCAGGATTGCCATTATTATCATTTTGAATACTTGAAATTGTACCAAAAGTATAGAACCTGTTTTCCCCAAAAGGTCCAAAGCCAAATGGGCGTTGGGCAAATGCAAGGATATTGCTATTATTGCTCAAACTGACAGAGATGACAGATAAAATCAACATTGTTGCTATGATACCAAGTATTAGCCTAGTTGCTATTATTTTCTCAGCTGACATGCATAGATAATATTGTACTAGGGTTCTCTTATACTTAGCGATTCATAAAACTGTGACCCGCCAACTCAAAAGAATGCATGACTAGCGGTAACCAGAGTACATCGAATTAATATTATACAAATGCAATTTAATATATTCTTAAGATATTATAATAACAAATATGTTTACTAATATCCGCCTAAAATATCCTGAGGTTTTCCAAATCTTCTTCAACCATCGTCTATAATCTGGCTATGTATAACCAGTGTCTGCCTGTCGGATTCTAAATAATCGCTATATACAAAATTGCATTTCCGATAAACGAGCAAAAAGTTGTCTAACAAATGAGTATTATTTGAAAATATATGATTGAGATAGAAAGAAAATGCACACTAATTTTTGCTTAGAATAGAATCTTCATATTATGTATATTGATTCTTTGTTGCAATCATCATTTGTCATTGTTAATACACAGATCATGGGTGGTTTTTGTATACGCAATAACCATTTCATTAGAATCAATTCTGATAGAATTTTTAACTACCAGGTTTCTACAAATTCCTCCAATTGTGCTTTCGGCGATAAGTATAACATTAGCCGGTAGTCTGTTATTATTAATTGCTGCATTTTTCAAGAGAAGTCGAGCAATAGTTTCCATATTTTCAAAATCATCAAAAAACCTCATTCTGTCTTGTTCCTCACTAGCAGTTGGAATATTTACATGGTATGACTCTATAAGTAGAATTGGTGCTTCAAAAGAGGTTCTTATTGCCGGACCACTTGAAATCGTAATTATAGTTGTTTTGGCACGAATCTTTTTGGAAGAGAAATTAGATAAGATCCAAGTTATTGGTATTATTCTGGCATTGATAGGATTCTTTATGGCAGTAGCGAGCGATGCGAATGTTCTTGATGGTACGAGCATACAGACAATAGTAACAATGCCATCAATCATAATTACTTTCGGCGATATAGAAGCAATTCTTTCTGCCTTTGGATTTGCAATTGGCGTTCTATTTTTAACAAAACTCGTTTCTTTGTATTCATCCATAGAAGTGGCAGGAGCCTCCATGTTTGTCTCTGGACTAATTTTAATTGGTTTGATGTCTGGTTTTTTTTATGAATCATATATATTATTATTAGATACATCCTCATTTCAGCAACGGCCACTGATAATTAATCTTATAATATTGATCCTCTTTTCATTACTTCCTTTTATTGGATCACTATGTTACTCTACTGGCTTGAGAAGAATAGGAGCATCCGTTACAGCAGTAATAGGCTCTGCCAGTATTCTTATTACTATATCAATACAAATAGTTCTAGGAGAATTAGGAATTAAGGTCAATTTACCTGACAATCTCTTTATTGCCATTCTGGGTGGTATTTTGGGATTTCTTGGAATATACATAATTCATATAAATAATCATTATCTACCTATGAACATTCGTAGAAAATAATAACTTTTGTTAATCTTAAACTCAAAAAACTCTGCGGTCTCTTCTCATATTTAGGTTACTTTATATATTAATTATTTGTGGTTTACTGCAGTATTAATCTTTTTACGATTCTTTTCTCAAGTTTATCACTTTTACATTCTCCTTTTGTAATAAATCCAAGTATGAAATTGTGTATTAAATGGATATGTCATGGAAGTCCTTACAATTATTTCATAAAATCAGATTAAACAAGCTCTATACAAATTAATAAGATTTCTATAGATCATCGGTCAATTTTTGACCGATTATAAAACGAAAATCCCACATTCCACGAGTATTTAAAATTTGGACATTAAACTTATTATTCAAAAGTATTGATTTAACCTCCTCTATAGTATTTCCATGAATTTCTACAATTATTTTCCTCAATTTCTTAAGAGTTTCTGTGGCACCTTTTAGTGCTAATACCTCTGCACCCTCTATATCCATTTT
>JAICSL010000112.1 GCA_025936955.1 Nitrososphaeraceae archaeon | reverse complement strand
TCTGTTTTCTCATCTTGAAGTCGCTTCTTTACTCTTGAATTATCACCAGTTATATAAAACAGAAAAGTCGGTAATTGTGCAGCTGCTTTGAGAATTTCTTCCAAAGGTTCATCGTAGGCAAATGAAGATATAACAGCAACTTTAAATGATTCGCAATTATTATGTGACCTGTACAGAGTTCCACTGGAGGGTTCAAAATCTGGAATCTTATCTTCCAGTACCATTGACTCTAATCTCATATTCAAACTGATAGTATTTTGCAGGTCTGTATTAGTTACGATAAGCATTGATGCTTTTTTCATAACTAATTTGTTCAAGCCTTTTAGATATGTCCAAGGTTTACTGAACGCTCCAGTATGAGCATCAATAATAATAGCAGCATTCTTATTTATAACATATAGATATACTATTGCAGAAAGTACACAAAAGATTGGTGGAATTTGACAGATTATTATTCGTGGTTTTTCCTTTATCAATACATTCAGAGTCTTTGCGAACAAGAGAATATATTTAATAGGAGAATAAAGCTTGACTCTAAATTTATAACTAATCAAATATAGGTGAGCATCTAAACATTTAGATATGTTTTCTGCTCTACTACTCGCAGGTGCCCATACCAAAAAGATTATTTTTGGAATGTTGTCTCCATTAAGAGTTGGTTTATTATGATTAATTAGTTTAAACATGACATGAATTCATAATATTGGAATATAGAAGTTTGCATAAGTATTGAACATAAAGTGAATAATAAGATACATACAAAGATAGAATGTCTATTATTAGAAGTTTATTAAGATCTATTATCACGATATTCAGTAAACAAATAAGAAATTCCCAATTACTCGTTTATCATTTATTCTCATAAATATCGAATGGAATAGGTAGCTGTTAATATTTAATAACGGTTTTATCTATTGACAATGGCCGAAAGCATAATATTTAGAGATAGATCAAAATTATCTCCTAAATATATACCAAATGAGCTTCCACATCGTGACGACCAACTTCAATATATTCAAAATCTTTTCAAGGAAGCACAATCAGATCCAGACAAATTTCCATTGATGGTATTGCAAATTGTTGGCCCAACAGGAATAGGAAAGACATCAACAGTCCTCAGATTTTCTAAAAAGATAGAAGAAGACTTTGCAAATAACAGACTAACGATAAAAATTGCCTATGTGAATTTAAAGTTACAAGGCGGCAATAAATATGCAATATATAGATTCTTGCTAGAAAGGATATCTCCGGAATTGCCTGCACAGGGTCTGAGTGCGGAAGAAATGTTAAGGTATATGTTACAATATCTGCGCGAAAATATGATTTATGCATTCATCATTCTTGACGAGATCGATTATTTAATTAAGATTACAAAAGAGATGGGCATAATTTATGATCTTACTCGACTTAATGAATTTGATCCCGACAAACCTTGTAATATAAAGGGTGTAATATTTATAGCAAGAAGTACTGAGTTCTACAATAAACTTGACGAGGCTGAATTAAGTACTTTGGGCAAGGTTCCATTGAAATTTCTACCGTATTCCATCAAACAAGTCAGCGATATCTTGGTTAGTAGATGTTCAGAAGCATTCAATGAAAAAACAGTAGGGCCTGATGTCATTGATGAAGTATCAAACATTACTGCCATTCCAGCCATCAATGGAGATATAAGATATGCCCTTGATCTTCTCTTTTACAGTGGAAATCTTGCAGAATCTCAAGGATCCAGTAGAATAAATCTTGAACATATTCGAAAGGTTCACGGTCAAATTAAGCCAACAATAATGACTGAAGTTATAGAGGAGCTATCAAAAAACCAAAAGTATACTCTTATGGCAGTAATAAGAGCACTTCGTGTCAAGAAAAATCAATATGTAGATCTTAAAGAAATTCGTCTTCAGGCTTTAGAAGTAATTGAAGAATTCAAATTAAGGAAATTGGATGTTGAAGATTATCTTGACGATCTACAGATAAGAAACATAATTGAAATGAGATCATTAAAAAAAATTGGGATACACGGAGCTTCACTTCAAGAACTTGAATCAATGCTTAAAAAAAGAATCAAACATAATGATAAGGACAACAATGCATAAGGAGAAAGAAATGACTTCCAAACAAATAATAGAAATTGGTCTAGGCAGCATAGGCAAAGTCAAGATTATGAGAGCATTAGCAGAAGAAAATAAAATGGTAACTGTATATATTCTCCATAAGAAAACTCATTTAAAAAGAGAAGACATAAAACGTAACTTGGAGGATTTAGTAAAGATAGGGTGGGTGAGGAAGGGAAAGCTTGCAAACATAATGTATAGTATAAATAAAGAAAACGAATACACTACTCGTCTACTAGTTTTTTTTGGTGATGTTGGATATATTGATCATGTTCAAAATTAGTATATTACACTCATGATTCTCTACATAATATTTTTGAACGCTAGTTCCAGGTTTCGTCTATAGTATGAACAACTAGGCTGCTATGCAAGAAACTAATAGATCCAACTAAGAAAGGCTATTTTGTGACATGTCATATACGATACAGATACAAATGGAAATTCAACAACATGGGGTATTAATAGATGAATGAAATAAATCAAGATTTCTGATACAAAATCTTTCTATCTTCATCTACTAATTACCTACAACCCATATTGCAGAATTTAATCATAAACCAACTTTCTAACCGATCAATCGACTCACTATTTTGATATTATTATGATTGTGCTTTTCCAGTATGTCGCAAATCTCGCATACATTTTTCTCATATTAATTTGGAAGATGATCAAAATATTCAAATATTTAAATTTGTTTTTTCTCGACATGGAGTTGCCAAAGACAAACCTTTTGTACATATATAATAGAAACGGTACATTGCAAAACATAATGTAATGAATTCATTTACTTCATAGAATTTACTCAATAGGATATATTGATATGTAACTTTCAACTTCTTTTGGGAATAATTTACATAACACACCAGTATTAGATTTTAAAGGTTTAGATCAGGATAACAATTAAAAACTATTATCATATAGTGAAAGTTCTCAGGGTTATTATCTCAGTTAGAAAGTTGATATTAGATTTATAAAATTCATTAAAAAAGAAATAAAAAGGTGATAAAATAAAACTCAATGTGCAGTCCAAAACAAATCTAGAGATTAGCAAACCAAAGTTTATTTTCATAACAGGAGGCGTCATGTCCGGACTTGGCAAAGGCATAATAACTTCATCAACTGCCAAACTATTACAACTATCAGGTTTGAAAGTTTCTTGTGTCAAGATTGACCCCTATGTAAATTATGATGCAGGAACAATGAATCCCATGGCGCATGGCGAGGTTTTTGTGACTGATGATGGAGGTGAGTGTGACATGGATATAGGAAATTATGAACGCTTTCTCGACATTGCCATGACAAAGGATCACAATATTACAACTGGCAGGGTATACTCTGATGTGATTAAAGCTGAAAGAGAGGGCAAATATCTTGGTCAATGTGTTCAGATTATCCCGCATGTTACTGATGCTATAAAAAATCAATTACGAAAGATTGCGAATGAGGAGATGTTAGAAGTAATGGTCGTAGAATGTGGGGGTACTGTGGGAGATATAGAAAGTCTTCCATTCCTCGAAGCATTAAGACAAATAGAACTTGAAGATGGCCATTCTAATACTCTATTTATTCATGTTACACTTGCACCTATGATAGATGTAGTGGGTGAACAAAAAACAAAACCAACCCAGCACAGTGTACAAGAACTCAGAAGAATAGGAATCCAGCCAGATATATTAACTGTCAGATGTAAGACACCTCTCACTATGGATACCATACATAAAATTTCACTATTTGCAAGTGTGAAAGAAGAATGTGTCATTTCATGCCATGATACTATGTCCATTTACAAGGTTCCAGAAGTTTTGGAGAATCAAGGAATGCTCAAGAGTATTTCTAATAAATTCGTATTAAAGGATGATTATCCGAAATGGTCTAACTGGAAAGCAATCGCAAAATCATTCTGTGAATACAGTGGCATAGTAAGAATTGCAATAGTTGGAAAATACGTAACTCTTCAGGACAGTTACGTTAGTATATATCATGCACTTCTACATGCTGGTGCGAATATTGGAAGGCAAGTACAAATCACGTGGATCGATCCGGAAGAATTTGATAATTTAACTAAGCATATTAATTATCTTGAAGAATTTGATGGCATATTGGTACCTGGCGGCTTCGGTAGAAGAGGCAGTGATGGAATAATAAACACAGCCAATTTTGCACGGATAAAGAATATACCTTATTTAGGGATATGCTTTGGTTTCCAGTTAGCAATAATTGCATTTGCTCGAAATGTTTGCAATATAGAAGGAGCGAGTTCTACAGAATTTGATCCGAGTACAACAGATCCATTAGTTAAATTTATGCCGGAACAACAAACAGTACATAATATGGGGGGAACAATGCGACTTGGCAAACATGAAATTACAATTATTCCCAATACACAGGCTTCTAAAATATATGGAACACATCTTATCTATAGAAGGCACAGACATAGATATGAATTTAATCAAGAATATCAGCAGATTATGGAAAAACACGGTATGGTTTTCTCTGGTTATTCTGATAATAAGAGAAGAACAGAAACATTAGAGATCCCAGAACATAAGTTCTATTTTGCAGTACAGTATCACGGCGAGTTTAATAGTAGACCAGGAACACCAGAACAGGCTTTTGATGCATTTATAAAATCTGCTGTACCTAAATCCTAAGTTCGTAGATCCTTTGCCTAGCGTCACGAAGAAACATCTTCTTTTTTACATAACCACCCTTAAGCAAATGACTAAGTGATAGCCGCACAGTTCTCTCAGGAAGCAATGTTCTTGTAGAAATATCTCGTTGACTTAATGCACCCTCATATTCTAAAGTTTTCAAGATCAGTTTTGCACTTGGCGGCATGCTCAATAAATCCCCTGCCAATTTCACTTTCTTTGCAATAAGTGATGTTGCAGAAAAATCACCCATCAATCTAACAAGCTTGGCAGAGAATTCATGTTTATTACATTCAAGTAATTTTCTTATACCTAGTCGACTACTTCCGTCTAATACAACTTCACAATGATATCGACTTACAATATCAGCAATTTCCAATTTAGTGTCATTGGGAACCACTAATGGACGTCTAGTATTATCAATAGAGTTTACAGACACTACAATAAATACTTGGGATTTCTGTAAAACCATCGGTCCGCCTGCCGACATTGAA
Source organism: Nitrososphaeraceae archaeon (assembly GCA_025936955.1). Taxonomy (GTDB): domain Archaea; phylum Thermoproteota; class Nitrososphaeria; order Nitrososphaerales; family Nitrososphaeraceae; genus JAICSL01. Next base: position 942 of record JAICSL010000112.1, on the reverse strand, counting down.
TAAGCTGTCGATCCTGTAGGAGTAGAGATTATAATACCATCGCTATTATCATGCCATACATCTTTATTGCTTATCCTAAGCACATGCTCCATTAGCATTGCGCTTTTGCTTGGAAAAACTGCAACATCATTTAAAACAGGCTCAACCTCTCTTCCGTCCACATTAACCGCTAAGCGAAATACCTCATCTACTTCATAATCGCCCTTTTTTAATCTATAAGTTGCGGATTCTAGGTCTCTAATTTCTAGCTGAGCCAAGAACCCTGTAGAATCAGACTCATACATTCCAAGAACAGGTGCAGAATCAGTTACAACTTTATGAAAGTAATTAAGAATGCCTCGATCTCCTCCTGTTACCAAAACCAAGTCTACCTCTTGAGCCAATTTATGGTTCCCATCTTTCATGACTTGTGTATTAATGTTCAATGAATCAAGTGTTCTTTTCATCTGAGACAGCAGTGTTCCATCACCAGAATCTGCACCCGATAGGGCTATTTTCATTTTTTTATTTTAAATAAAAAGGTTCCTACCTTAATTTAAAGGTAAAACGGCAATTTATAATGCAATTTTGAATATTGTACACATTTATCTATGATATATTGTTAGGTATGAATTAAAGTTCATATTCGGATAAAATAATAACGTTATTGTTAACGAAAATTTTGTTATAATGTGTATATTGCGAGGATTGATAACATAGTCTAAATTACCGTGCTTTTAAATTCAATAGTATTATAATAGTATGAGGCACTCTCTTCTATCTTTGATTTTGATGGAATTTTATTCAATCCTGTTGATTTTGTTTCAAGTGCTGCCCGCACAGCACCAGCCCCAAAGCAAATGGCCCATAAAGGGTCTTTCTCCTTAATATACGCACAGCAAAATGCAGATGACAAAATATCCCCAACGCCTGTTGAATCAGACGTATCAATATTTTTTAAAT
>JAICSL010000036.1 GCA_025936955.1 Nitrososphaeraceae archaeon | reverse complement strand
CCAGTAGGTGCCTCTAATATGATGTATTTATATCCTGAATTAAAAGCATCAGCTATTTCATTTAGCACTTTTTCTTGATTATCCCGTTTAGATGCGAGTGGGAATTTCTTCATAAGATAAGAAAGGTCTAATGATTTGGAATTATTGTTCAGTTATTGTCGTGTTTCTATTTTCATGTGACTTATAAAAATTATATGTTTATCTCTCTAGAATAGCATATTGATTCGTTGTTCATTACTGTTATGTATTTGGGGTCGAAAAAAACAATTTAGTAGCCCGACAGCCCTTGTTTAGTATTCGATAATTTGAATATTAATTCTTACAATATCAAGGTAAATGTCGTTGATAGTTCTATAATCATTCTCCGTTATCACTTGAAATAAAAAAGATCCATTACTACTATGGCTATATGATATATTCATTCATGGGGAGTCGAGGGATGATAAAGATGAACCAATTAAAATAAGGGTCGGCATACGATAAACCAAACGCTAAGCCATTGAGCAATAAAAAATAGTTATCAGACTTTCAAAATGAGGGTAGGTTATAATTATTTTAAAGGCTAACTGAATTACATCTAGAAGTTAGCTGAGTATTTCAATTTACAATCAAAAGTATATAACATTATGTCTTTGTTAAGTAAATATTCGTTCTTTTAAGATCCAAGAAGATATTTTATTGGAATTTTTATACGTCAAGGGATATTTTCTGAACTACACATTTGAAGTTATAATTAACAAGCTCGAGTAGATAAACTCTTAACTTAGAAGATAGAATTTCTTATTGTAGTGGTGAATGTAATTTGTTATTTAGAAGGCTAGGAGCTATTATCCTCTTGGTATCCGATATTGAAAGATCGACCAATTTTTACAAGGACACACTTGGTTTGCCTCTCAAAACAAAATCTTCTGAATGGGTGGAGTTCTTTACTAAAGATACAACCTTGGCCCTACATCCGGTCAAGAAAGAGAGCAAAGTTAGACCTGGTGCAGGAGGTGTATTAGTTGGTTTTATGATAAACGATCTAGAATCTACAGTAGGAGTATTAAAAGAAAAGAGAGTAAAGTTCTTCAAACAACTAAGAAATGAGTCGTTTGGTAAACATGCAATAATCGAGGATCCCGATGGATATTTGATTTCTATAGCTGAAATAAAATCGAAGCCAGCAGAAGAATTCGATCTTCTGGGATTACTTGGAGCAGAGTAACAGAACTAATATTCATAGCAATAGATAAGTAGAATAGTACGACTATATTCTGCTCAGTAATTAATAGATGCAGAGAAAAAGATTCGTAATAGTTATAAAAAAAAAGGTATAGTCGTTCCAACCCTTTTACTTAATTATATTTTGGTCCTTTCGTTTTATTCTTATTTCGTTTAGCTCATTCGTACTGTAAAATAATGTTTTTCTGTCAATTCCTAATGAAGTAAAAATGCCGAGAGAATTGTTATGAATGGAAATGATCAATGGAGTCCAAGGTAGGTTGAACCTGACTTTCCTCTTTGACCACTTGTAAAATCTTCTTCCAAATATTCTTCTCGTATTCATATGCCATGATTCCTCCTACAGCTGCTCCTCCAACTAGGCCAACTGGTCCACCTACTAGGAATCCTACTGCACCTGGAAAAAGAAGACTTCCGAACCAAGAACCTGATGCTACCTCAACAGCATAATCATTCGAATTACCCATTATAGAAACATGAATCTCACGTAACGAACCGGCAAATACTTTTACAGATTTATTCAAAGCGACGACACTGCGCAGAGGTATTCCATTCATAGTTCCTTTATATTCTGAGATGATCTGCAGATTTTTTTCGTTCTCAATCTCTTGTTTGATCTTCAGATAAAGTTTTTCAAGATTGGTATTAAGGCCTCTATAATGTTGTACTTTAGACACAGATACTAGTACGGATTGTGATATATAAGAAATATGTGGATGGGCCCAGCAAAACTGATTCAGTAAACGAATCTGAACCGTGTTTTTGCACTAACAATTAAGTAAGTGATATGTTAGTTATCCTTGTTTTTTCTTACTTAGGTGCCAGTATTAACAGGAGTCAAAACTTTGCTAATTATCCCGCTTGATTCATTTTTAAGGATAGCAGTAACGGATTGTTTTGCTTCGTGTGTAAGATTCTGTATTACAGGAGTCAAGCCAATTTTATCAGCACCTCTCTGAACACCAGCAAAGAACGTTTTCCATCCCAATCCTATCACAGCTAATATCGCTATGAAAGCTATTATTAACAAAATATAGCCCATTCTAAAGAGAAATGGATCACTATACTTTTAACGATTGTGGAAAGGTATTTGGGTATTTCGAACCCAAAAAAAGTTATAGATTACATCAGAGCAAAGAAAGTAATGTTGTTATTCTAATTTATTCAACAAAACTCGCTGTGAAGGCTCATATATTTTCAGAGCCGATATCTAAACGGCAGATCAAAGATGGTTTATAGAATCAGTAAAAAACTAGGTTTGGTAAAGCTTAAAAGGTCTGTAATTTTTCAATCGTGCTTTTTCTTAATCTTGAATTCTTGGCTAGTTTTTATTATTTTAATAAATTCTTGTAGTTTTATTAGAGTCTCTGGATGCAGATGATGTTCAATTCCTTCAGCATCTATGTTTGCTATGTTCTCATCAACACCAATGATTTTCAAAAATTCTGCCAGTATACTATGTTTATGGTGGATATTTTCAGCAATTGCAACACCAGCATCTGTTAAATTGAATCCTCGATACTTTTCATAACTTAGATACTTGCTCTCGTCTAACCGCTGCAACATATGGGTTACACTCGGAGAGCTTACATTCAGGAATTCTGAAATATCTGCTGCGGTAGCATAACCTTTCTGCTGTATCAATTCATAAATAACCTCAAGGTAGTCTTCCATTGTATCGGTGCGTTCTTCGTTTTCTTTAGTGTGAGCATTACGGATGTATTTAAGTCGGTTTTCGTTTGCATTTGACTCGGCTTTCAAGCTCCATAATCCCCTTAGATTATAGTTTACGCTCTTTGCCCCTATTTAGATTTTACCAATTTTATTAGATTAGGCTAACTTTTATAAACCGGACTACCTTAACTTCTTCGTTGCTTAGTCCAAAGAACCTCTTAGCAAAGAAGGAGGCCATACTGAAGCTGACATTGTATACAGGACCTGCTCTTATTGTGAGCATGGCATATATGGATCCTGGAAATTATGGCACGGATATCCAAGCAGGTGCGTCGCTGAATTACAATCTTCTCTGGGTCGTCTGGCTATCAAGTGGTATGGCTATGCTACTTCAATATCTATCAGGAAAGATTGGAATAGCAACAGGATTATCATTACCAGAAATCATAAGAGAAAAACTAAAAAAGAAAATGTTTATTATCCCATACTGGTTAGCTGCAGAGTCAGCAGCTGCCGCTACCGATTTAGCAGAATATTTAGGAACCGTCATTGCTCTTAATTTGCTTTTTGGAATACCTATGATTTATGCAGCCATATTCGGTGCTTTAGATGCAATCTTGATTTTAACTTTAGCTACTCAACGTAGATTTCGCTTTATTGAAAAATTGTTTGCTGTATTTGTATCAATTATAGGGATTGGTTATTTATATGAAATATTTATCACTAAACCAGATCCTTCCACTATTTTATTTCATTCATTTGTTCCCACACTTAGCGGTGAGCACACTATTCTCCTTGTCGTAGGTGTTATCGGAGCTACGGTTATGCCCCATGCTCTATTCGTCCATTCCTGGCTTACTAAAAAGAAGGCGCAAGACAAACCATTAGAAGAAAGAAGAAAAATGCGGAAATTTCATCTTGTAGAAAATGTCGTTTTATTAACAATTGCGGGTATGATTAACGCGGCAATAATGATTATGGCCGCTGCAGCATTTCATTCAACTAATCCAAACGTAGCTTCGATTTCTGAAGCATACAAGACTCTTGTTCCTCTCTTTGGTGCAGCAGCTGGAATAATCTTTCTAATTACGCTTCTTTCTTCAGGCATAGCATCTTCTGTGACAGGAACACTTGCTGGTCAAGCGATATTCGAGGGTCTGTTAGGAACGAAGGTAAATATCTGGTTCAGAAGATTAATCACCCGTTTTGTCAACGTTATTCCTACTACAATAGCGATTCTATTGGGCCTTGATCCGCTTAATATACTGGTATACAGCCAAGTGATTTTAAGCTTGATGATACCATTACCAATGATTCCACTTGTAATACTGTCTGGCAATAAAAAACTCATGGGTGAATTTGTTAATAAGAAAATCACTACAACTATCGCAGTAATTTTCGTTGGAATAATCCTTACGTTCAATTCCTATTTATTGATTAATATAAAGTAAATTAGATTTGTATATAGAAAGAAACTTATTGATGTGAATCCTTTTACTATGATCTAGCTACAAACGTATTTTATTCGGTTCTAGTTGTCTGCATATAAATATACCGTTTCGTTATTTCCATAGCCTTAATGTATTTCAATCTATATGATAAGGTTCTCCGCTAGGTAACCATTGATTTTGTTTCTATTTTGTAGTAATCTACTAAATATCTGAGCTGCAGATTTTGAAAGTTAACGACACACCTTACAGCCTTTGATATCAAATCTATGGTGAAATCATACTATATTAAAGGACATAAAGAAGATCTTTTTCTTAATCAATAAAAGGTATGTCGTGTAATTTTGAATCCAGTGATCTTCTATCAAAGATAATGGCCCGTTCAAACTCAGTTCTGATAAACCAGGGTTGAAATATTATAGTACTCATCCATTCATTCATTCCGAATGTAATTATTCCATCCCGTATCTCAGAGAATTGAGGACGTAAATATAATTATTTTAGTTTTCGGTATAAGTGCTTTATACATTGAATCAGGCTTCTCTCTATACATCAGAACTCAAAGAATTAAATTATCTTTTAGAAATTGCTTTTCACTTGCAATTACATACTCAAGAGAAACTCAAATTATCTTATCTTATTCAAGTCCATCGACGGACTTTCATACTATTACAATCCTACAAATATGAAGAATATCAAGAAAACATAATTTTCATATGTTATCTGTAAAAAGTACCTGCTCAGTTCATAATAGTGTAACTATTCTAAGCAGTGTATATCCTTTATGTATTTTTAAATTTCGTCTATATCCGTTCTACTGAGTATTTTGTTGGATTAGTTCGCCCATAATTTTCTTAATTGATCTGCAGAAGATATGGCCTCGTTACAGTTTGAAAACACTTCTAAAGTTATTGTCCTGTTGTAGTCTATACCCTTCAGGGCATCGATTGCTTTTTTATGATCTATAAGCCCTTTGCCTATTGGCAAATGCTCGTCTCTCTTTCCATGATTATCGTGCCAATGGATATGGACTATTTTATCTCTAAATGTGTTTATATAGTCAAATACTGATTTCATGCCACCAGAGGTGAAAGCGTGTGGAATATCTAGGTGCACCAGAAGGGAATCGACATTATCAATAATATATTTGAATTCATATAGATCATGTATTCCCTTTGAAAATGGAACGTTTTCTAGCATTACCTGTACATTTAATTTATTAGCGTACATCACTATTTCTCTAAGGCTAGTAATCAAATTATCCAAAGGTTTAATCCTTTTTTCCCCATAAAACATCCCATTGAGATTAGCATGGAAATTTATAAGGTCAATACCCAGATTCCGTGCTGTTCTAATTTCTCTCATTGCTTCAAGAATCCAAGCACGTCTCACAAGTCTATAATCTGAGCCCAAATCTATCCAATGAGCTGTATGACCGACAGACTTTTGTTTGAATCTTTGGAGCAACTTTATTATCTCTTTTTTGTTATTATTAAGGTTTGTCGGATTACCTTCTGGACCTTCTATATCGATCTCGGCATATTCAAAATTTAATTCGTATATTTTCTTTATCTCACTTAGTATTTCCTGTGAGGGATTGGTGGGAAATCCAAAAGTTGGCATGGACTCAGAGTCTCTATCTCCAGAACAGGATGGCTTCATTTATTGTTTTGGAGTCCGTCCCTCCTCCTCACCTTCAGCTTGCAACTTGAAAGCATATGATGTTAATCTACGAGATCTATCTTTGTTGCTCCAACTTGGTCGACTAAATAAAACTGACCAATTATCTGAATAAGATCCCCAGGGGATATCCTTTGATGACTCCTTTTATTCTTTAAGGCTATCCCAAAAGGTTTTTCCTCTTCCATAAATTTTATCCATACTCTGCCGGGATTGAGAATATTTTTAAACTCACATTCCCAGACTAAATCGTATATAGTGTTTAATGCCTGTCTAGCAATTTTCTTTCCTTGAAAGATAAATCTTGTATCAGACTCCTTGCAGAAATATACCTTTACTTTCATGGACTCTGAATTGCATCAAAGATCAGGTTATAAACTATTTTAAAACAAGAGATGAAATGTTTCCATCCTGCTTCAGTAATGCTGTTGATATTTCAATCAGTTTATTCTTATGATCTTTAATTCTACAGTAATGCATTTAACCTAAAAGTATCATTCTTTTAAATAAAGTAGTAATCTTCCTTTTTGCATATATTTCTATCCTGCTTTTGCGAGAGCTCGCAGTAGCATGGTCATTAACATTAGATCTCATGAACAGGTTATACTTGGGTCGACCAGAAGATCTTGATTTGCATGGGATATATTAGCCCTTTATTGAAAAATGCGGATTAGACATGATCTAGATGTACTATTTTCTACTTGATTTGGGTAGGTCGAAACCAGTTTAATGCTATAATTTTACAAACTGCTTTAAGTAGGTTTTATAACAGAAATATCGGTATAATAAAAAAATTTATACGAGAAACTCATAAAATTTCTCCTCACTATACTAACTAGTGTACAATGCTACTTTTCTTATGAAAAAAGATAATACTTTGTATTAAGATTATAAGTAAATGCTATTAAATAAAAGATTATCAAAAGTGAAAGTCCTAGGCTTTATGACAAAGATAAGTGTGGCCTTATTAATATGGACGCCATTGGTTTTAACATCCTCAATTGATGTACATGCAATAGGAGAAACCAATAATATTACTACACTTAGTATAGACCATACTGCTAAACAACCGGTTCACCAGTCGTCTGTTAATAGAATTATCCATCATAGAGCTGAAAACGATACTAATAATGCAAATGAGGACATATTACGTCGAGGAATAATCTCTTCTGAGCCTGGTCAGCCAGAGGAGTTGAAAGTTCAACGGACAATAATCTTACAGCATAGAGAAGATGGAAAGAATTATGTCGGGATTTTGACATTCACAGCTAGCAAGCCTGTCGAGGTTCTATTAGGCCATAGACTAAATCTTGATAATATTACATTATCTAATATAGATACAAAAAAATTCGGAGATCTCTTTTTTGTAAATCCCATTCATCCAAATGCTGGGTATGTATTGTCAGTGCCGACTGTTATCAAACCAGATTACAGAGGGTCTTCCCCACCTTATTATTCTGCATCCATTCCCTTTGTCGCTAGCTCAGTAGTCCTTAGAACGTTAGGAGAAGTTCCATTCATGGCAGTTTACGAGGTCTCAGCCCACTTGGGTCAACCTGAGGTAACCAATAATGTTACTAGTGCCAATGTAAGATAATCTTTTTTGGACAAGGTGGAGTGTTTATATTAGTTATTATTATCTTGGCTAGAAGGTATAGAACTAATTTTATTCCATCTTGTTACTAGTTTAAGGACTGCTCATACTCAAAATCAATCACAATCAGGTTAGAGTAGTTGTTGCATACAGGCAGGGATCATGGTTTATTTACCATTATTAATCTAGTAGATACTGTCATCAGGGCAAAATTATTTAATACATATTAAAGAATTGGATTTATTTTGTTAGTAATTAGTTTACAAATTTCAAATGAGCGTCAATCTCGATTATGTGGATCGTTCTTTTTGATTTTATTATTTAACCAAATTGTCATGAGAATTATTAAAAACTCTACCCCAACAAATACAATGATATTGAATAGACCGATATTTCTGACTGAAAAATACATTATGACAGACAAAAATACAATTAGTATCATAAATGATACAAAGAACCTATAAAACAATTGTCTTATTGTCCGTTGATTCATTGTTTCTTCCATGGAAAGATAAGAAAAATTTCTTTAATAATATTTAGTAGATTATTGAACTATTATTTTGAGAACTTTATATCACGTGACGATTCAAACCAGATTGAACCCACTGGATCAACGTGATTGACTGAACTAACAAGAATAAGGCTTTGGTTGGTAATTACATATAATGATCAGATATGGTTTATTATAGTAGCAAGTAAATTGTCAAGAGGTGGTGATTATTTTACTTTATTTTATTTTTTCCTCGAAGGCTCTTTCAACCCCCCAAAGTGATATATTCAGATTTGATCGATCTCATCAGATTTTCATAACTGATTAGCCATTAATAGAGTCTCTGACCACTTTTATACAGGGAAATCTCTAACCCTTGGGTGCAGGCAAATAAGATTGTCGACCATTAGAGAAATTAATTTCGATCTAGCGTTTAAGATTCTTTAATCTCACTAGTCCGATGATAGCTCAAGCAAAGAAATGTTCAATAAATTTAAAGAATTCATCGCAACTATGTTGACTTGTTCTATTAATTGTTATTGCTATTAATTATAGAACATATTAACACGTCTTACTATTGCGTTTGATTAAGCATAATAGAACAAAGTCTATAATTACAGGATATGCATCGGCACTCTTAGCAGCCTTCCTTTTTGGTTCGGTATCTAGTGTAGCGAAACCAATAGTAGAGACAGCAAATCCGCTCTTGCTTTCCTCATTAGTCTATTTAGTATCTGGGTTGGTGTTTACGCCTATTGTTTATTCAAGATATAAAGCAATGTCATTTCTGTCGGAGACACACACAACATCACTTTCAAGAAAAAACCTTAGCCTAGTAATATTAACTTCACTTTTAGGTGCAACCGTAGCCCCAGCTATGTTTTTCTTTGGTCTTAAGCACACGACCGCGGTCGACAGTTCGCTTTTAGCAAACGGAGAAACATTTTTCTCTATCATATTTGCAATTCTGTTTTTTAAGGAAAAATTAAAACCATTGGGTTATATCGCTTCATTGATGGTGCTGACGGGCATTACTGTAATCACCACAAACCTTCAATTCCACGACTCATTACTTGAGATGAACTTAGGTAATTTTTTTGTCCTTGGAGCTACGATACTCTGGGGTTTTGATAATAATATTTGCAGAATTATCACTACTCGCATGAGGATTATAAGACTTGTACAGTTAAAATCATTGATAGGTGGTACTGTATTGTTCACTTTTACGATATTTATATTACATGTCACTCCTTTAACACTCACTTCAAAGGAATTGCCTCAAATAATATTGTTGGGTTCAGCTGGCATCGGTGCATCACTATATTTTTTTCTAATTAGTATGAATAGAATAGGGATTGTCAAGTCTGTACTTATATTATCTTTATCCTCCGTATTTGGACTTGTTTTTGCATCACTATTATTACATGAAAAAATAAGTATTCAACAGATAATTGCTGTTGTGATTATGATAGGAGGCATTTATTTGATCAGTATTGAAAGTAACGAAGATTCTGCTAAAGTAACTGGTAATAGACCGATGAAAAATAGGAATTTAAAGGATAACTGATTGGAGCTTCAATTTAGTTGCATTCAGTCACTTTTTAGCTCCCTTTTGGTGTTTAAATTTATTTGTATCTGAACGTTCCAGTCTGCACAGGAGAAGAATCGAAAAGAGTACCGAGAAACGATTCCATAATATGATATTATGTAAGTAGCATATTTTTCTTGGATGAGTACCATAACTTAAAGCGATACGTGTAACGCTTGTACTATTTTAATAGAAGAAAATTCTAAATAACGGACTACTTTAGTT
>JAICSL010000097.1 GCA_025936955.1 Nitrososphaeraceae archaeon | reverse complement strand
GTGTAGCTTGTGCTGCTGCACCTTCAGCTGCTTGTGTAGCTTGTGCTGCTGCACCTTCAGCTGCTTGTGTAGCTTGTGCTGCTGCACCTTCAGCTGCTTGTGTAGCTTGTGCTGCTGCACCTTCAGCTGCTTGTGTAGCTTTGGCAGCAGCGTTTGATGCTGCTTGTGTAGCTTGTGCTGCTGCACCTTCAGCTGCTTGCCCGATACCGTTTAAAGATTGCATAATATTCATTGACTCTCTTTCTATCCCACTTTTTGCTTGTCCAATTTGAGAGGGAGCTGCAAGACTAGGTCCTCCCGATGGTTGCTGCGCTGGTTCTTTGTACTCTCTTAGTATCATACTGTAGCTATAGCAGTTAGGCAGCTTCCACATTGTATAGACATTCAATTCCTCGATAAGCACATTGTGCAATTGAGATAGAAGTGTCAATTCTGATATCAGAGGCAATGGCTTTCCCGCCTTGTATTTTGACCTTAGTAAGGTCAGGCTCTGCTTGGCATTCTTACCAAAAAAATCACCTTCTATCATAATCCTCATCGAATGTCTGCCGTTATCACTCAGAATACTTCCATATGTACTTGAAACTCTATGCTCACTCAGCTTTCTTTTATCGTGTATCCCTAATTTCCTAATACTCCTTACCTCATCTATAGTACCCTTGCTTGAATCTCCCTGTCGAATATTGAGATCGATATTATCAAGTTTAACACTCATTATTAATAACCGTATTTCCTTAATTCATCGTTAAAAATTTGTTCTATCTTTGTTCCAAGGGATCGCAATTCAAGTTCATCCGACTCCTCACTTGTAATTCCTTGTTCATTTTGTTCTACGTCATTTGTATAACCAAACATATCATTATGATAATGTGAACTTAATTGATCATGAGAAATACCGTATTTCCTTAATTCATCGTTAAAAATTTGTTCTATCTTTGTTCCAAGGGATCGCAATTCAAGTTCATCCGACTCCTCACTTGTAATTCCTTGTTCATTTTCTATTACGGAAGAAAATGTAGACAAATGAACGGAACCAAAATCTGCTGAAGACCCTGTGACTGGAAAGTTCTCAGTCATTAGACTATCGTTGGCCAAAATATGTCTATTTGATTGTAGAGAGCCTAATGCTCTATTAACCGAGGTGCTAGATGGTTTTGTTAAAAGCTCTTGACTCTGTATACCGGTATTTAGACTTTTAGCCAACATCATTTGCCTAGATAACAAAGGGAGAATATTTTGGGACGCTCCACCCCCCATACCCGTTGTACCGTAGTATGCTGTATTTATCAAAGGTCTCCAATCAATGTTTTTATTGGATAAATGCTCTCCTAGTATATGCCCGAATGGTCCAACAGTGTTTGGAACCATTTTTCCTGGCAATCCGTGGACATAAAGACTACTTATTGCTTCACCCATAGTTGTTTTTGAGACAAAATCAGATTTATCTGCAGATATGTCGCGTGGTCCTTGAATAGCAGTTTGATAATATTTACCTTTTATAATTTCACTCAGTGAAGGTAGCACAAACTTATTCTGAATATTACCCATAGTAAAAGGTGATCGTATGATATGAGATAATCCGTTTTTAGCCAGATGTGCAAAAGCTGAGCGATGAAATGACGGAAATAAAGACTTCAAGTTAAATGTGGACAAGAAAGGCAAGGTGGATTCTAAGTGGGTTGTTATCGATTTTAGTTCAGATAGAATATTTGGAATCATTTCTGGAAACTGATTTGCACTAATTATTTGATCTAAACGTGGAAGTTGGTGATCCAATGCTGGCGCCTCTGCGGTAGATGGTATTTGTAATGCATCTGTATCAATATTAAAGTCATCTGCAATCTCGTTAGCTAGCCCAGATTTTTCAGACAAATATTCTTTACTGGAAGCTACTGAGGCTTCAGCGTATTGGTTAGGTATGACAGGTTCGTTTTGTGTGGATATACTTAACATATTACTTAATGTGGACTGAGCATTGGTCATTGTTGAAATGTGGTCAGTATAAAAGTGTGCTGATATATTTGGAACGCTAGGAAGAAGAGAGTCAGGAATAGATGGATAGTTTTCAGACACCATCCTAGATGATATTTCATTTATACCATGACTAAATCTAGATAATCTTTTAATCGGGTGAAACATTGATAGTGGTCCCGATCCAGAAAAATTCTGCAATCCAGCAATATTTAATCCCGTCGAAAAGTGCGTCTTTAGAAGCTCTCCTGACTGGAATGCAGTATTGTTCAAAACTCCAAGTGGTAAAATGGAATTAATGTAATGTTGATGTTCAAATGTGGATTTAAAAGGATTAATCACCTGATACGATTTAGTTCCTATTGTTGGTAGCGCTAATCTTATTTTATCTGAATCAAGTACAATAGAGTCCTGTGGGTTTTTCGACAAGCCATCAATCAGATTTATCGATGGAATTCTATCAATCACATTTGACAAATTTATACCATTACTTAGTAGCGAAGATATAGTAGTACTAATACTGTTAGTTGGAGCGGTAACATAAGTAAGGACTTTTGGAATACTATTTTCAGCTTGGATGCTAGAACTAGGGAAATGAGGAAATAATGAGTCAAACCAGTGGGCTTGCTGCTCACCAACTACTGGTGATTCATTTAATTTAAGGTGATCCAAAGAATCAGATGTTATTTGTTCATGTTCAATATTCTCTGTAGAATTAGTGATTGTCCTAGCAACGTTCGCTCGGCCATTAGAAATCATGCGTTCGTGTGCTTTACTTTGCAACTGAGAATAATTGCTTAATGTACCAGGGAATATTTTCAATTTATTTATCAAAGCTGCGTCATTAAAAAATTTATTCATTGTATGAATACTTTGAAATGCAGAAGGCAAAGTTCTGCTGGCTATATCAAAAGATGGCATCATAACAGAGGTGTTTTTATCTATAAGATTGTCGCCATCTGGTTTGAAAAGTTGGCTTAATTTGTTATCAGGATAGACTGTGGTTTCTTTATTTAGCAAAGCATTTGAAAAAATTGAAAGTTTGTTATCTTGAAAAGGTTTAATCAATGTGAATGCTTTATCGATTGTCCTCTGTAGAATCCCTTGAATCGGCTTGTTAAAGTTAAGATTCTTCTGTTTAGCTATAAAACGAGGACCCACAATATTATCCCCTGTTGAAAAGATGCTGTCTTCTCTATGATATTGATCTAATAATGGAACTAAACTTGATGATTGTGAGGCATTAGATTTGGAAATATCAATTTCTCTAAAGTAGTTTCTTATTGGTAGTTTAAAAGGTCTTACTCTTTTTTTAATCAATGGTCCAGAGAGAATACGATTTGGCCGATATGACGATATATTACCCCTGTTTAAGGCAGAGAAGATTAATTCTCTAACAACTTTATTATAATATACTCCTATTGAAAGTAAACGTAAAATTTGATTTGTAGATAAATAGACTGTTTTATTTGAGTTTGCAAAAATATTGTTAAGTGCATTTTGTCTTTTAACAAAATCAGATAAAGATATCATTACTCCTCATCTCTAACAATTATTCTTGTAACGCCTTGCGCTGCAAGTTGAGATACTTCAGCAGCTTCATTTCTTGATTTGATGGATTCCATCAAAAAATTGATTTGATCTCTAGTCAGATTAGAGGGCGTCATTGCAAGCTTATAATTTAGATCTATGCATAGCGTTGCTAATTCTACGCCTTCTGGACTTCGGACGAAGTCTTCTATTTCGCGCCTTTTTTTTTAACTGTTTCTGCTGATGCTACACCGCTAAGCTCTAGTATCTTGGTCCCTATGAATTCAGGAACCCCGAATCTCATATTACTAACTTCCTCTACGCTGAGCTTAGGCTCAACGAGCCCCAGAGAAGTGGCAAGTCGGAGTGCTTCAAAATTTTTCTGAAGCTCTACCTTGCTGGTATCAGGTGTACCATCTGCAGAAAGAGGTACAGGACCCATCAGCGACAATATCTTAGAAATTTCACCATCACTAAGAGGACGGATTACTATTTCAGCGTCATACTCTTTCACGTGAACATTTACCCTTTTATTTATTCCTCCGAGAACATCCTCCTTAGTGAGGTGTTTCATTCCCAAGTCTTATCCTTCATTTATTTCGCTATTATTTTTCTTTATTCTTCTCTTACTCTTACGGCTGAAAAGAAATAAGTTGTTTGTAGAGTCCCTGTTGCATCCATAGCTAACGCCTTTCGATCTAAGTAACACTCATCGAATGATATTTTTTTCTTCCCTGTTGTGCCACCTTGTGCCTGTAAGTCTACTACTATTTGGAAAGCTGCTAGCTTCTCTATAGGCTCATATAATTTCTTGTCAAGTTTGTCTAATGTCGATCTTACTACCAATGTGCCATCTACATGAAGCGGACCAAAAGCCGCCATCTGACGTTCATCCGTCCCAGTTGAATGAATATTCACCCTGTTCCTAGAGATTGAAAAGTCTATTTTCTGGACACCTGCTGCTTGTTCTCCATCAACCATAATTTTGGTTGCACTAGCATGTACTAATGTTGGTGTTGCTGACATTCTATCTTATTTCACCTCCTTTTTATATTTGAACATTCACTGTCGCATAGATGTAATCCATTGCTCTTACTGGTCTAACAGCAGAATCAACGCGAACGATGCCTTGAGCAAAGTCAATTTGTGAAGAGTACACATCTATTAGAAAGGCTGGCTGTGTTTCATCGGTGCTAGGTACGATAGATCCTTCTTTTTCCATACCGATAAGGAATTCTGTAATCCTCTCTCTCAAGGCCATCCTTCCTCTAGCATTATTGAGAGTGCCAATAAATAGATCTGCTATGTTCTTTATTCCTCTAACAGCATGATCAGCGACTCTCATAACACTTATCTGTTCTTTGCTCGTAGTTATACCCTTTACTGCAATTATTCCTCTGCCTTTGACTGCGTCAATTGGAAGAACACCATTTGTAAGTAACTTCATCTGTTCTGATGGAGTGTATCTCCTTTCAATATTTGCCATCCCAGTTAAAGCTTTGAACGTGGGAGACTCATAATAGTTAAGCTTACTCATCAAACCAGCTACCGCGCCCGCACAACCATATGGGGCTACTAATACAAATCTGTCACTAGCTAGAACTTCAGTTCTTCTAATGATCTGATCTACTGGCTCATTCGGGGCAACCGTGCCTATTCCAATTCTTGGTCCAAGAGGCTTTGGCTCCTTGCCTAGGCTCATATTCTTACAATGTGCATCGACAAGTGCATGTATTTCAGGATTCCAATTATCGCAGATATAAACAACGTCAATATTTTGTTCTAATTCTAGAAACTCGAGTGCTCGTTCATAATCTTGATTTGTCGGTGGAGCAAATGTTCCTCCTCCAAGCGTGGCTTCCGTTGGGATAGGATTATTATCAACTGTGGGACTTTCAATCAAGCTTTCAGCGGAGACTATTTTTGAGTTTTGATTGATAATATTTACAAGATACGTATCACCTTCTTTATTCATGTTTATATTATCATAAGATTCTGGCTGATGTAGCGCGTCTGCGATTTCTAATCTTACAGTATTTTCAGAAGCTCCTCTCATTACCTTTATTTCTATTCTGTTGCCTGCCTCCCCGATATCCCTCGCAGTTAGCTTAACAGATTCGCTCCTTTTCCTATAGCCTTTAAGTACAGTAAAAGCGGGTGTACTCGCAGCTCCGCCAACTCTAGTTGCGATGACCTGAAAAACTCCATTTAAGAATGCTTGTTTTGCTTCCTTATGTAAGCTAAAACCTATTTCCTCAGGTCCAAAAATCTCAATAAGTTCTCTATAACTTGTTACGGTCTTTGGAATGCCGATAGGACCGTCATTACATGTTCCAATCATACCGACAACGCCTGAAGGATATAGCTGCTGTGGTACTATTTCCTTTATTACATTGACTTCTACTCCAGGAATTACTCTGACCATTATCCATAGGAAAATACAAAAGGTATTATTTAACTATATCTTATTATATTATAATGTCATGTTTTAAACCTATAACGTTAGCTTTATAGGAACATTTTTTAGCGTATATTTTTTCAAATATCATTGTTGATAGCCGTAGATTAATTACAATATCATCCTATTAAAGATAATATTTCATGACTCTAAATGAAATGATAGATTACTGATTTCTTGAATCGGCGATGAATAATGATTATATTTATTTACACAAAGGATCATTCTAAACCCATGACGATAAAGCTGGATGACCTGGATCTAATTAAAGGAGTACAGAGCGGTTCGCATATAGCATGGCAGGATATCAGGAATGTGTCCAGCATTAGCATCAAGGATAAAAGAAATATTGTAGAACTTGAAATTCCAGGTTCTGAAGGTAACGTATTGCAGGATATGGGTTGTGATCCAGTAAGGATTGCATTATTTGGTGAAATGATGGGTGTCGAAGCTAAACTGAGCTTGGAGAAGCTTAGATCAAAGTATGATAAAAATAAACCATTTCAGTTTTATTCTGACATTTCTTCCATACCCGAAATTAATCAAGTTTTAATCGAT
>JAICSL010000122.1 GCA_025936955.1 Nitrososphaeraceae archaeon | reverse complement strand
TAATTCAAAATGCTATCTTTTTATGGAAAGCATCACCTCCTCATCATAAATCAAAAAAGGTATTTCGGTATTTTGAAGAAAACAAAGATGCTTTTATACCGGTATATATCTTCCAACTACCGCATCACCAGTGTTCATGGTAATGGAAGAAATTTGGAATATGTTATAGCCAAACGAGATCTATTAGTACTAAATTTTATTCATCCTTTACAGATTTAAAGAATAATATATCTTGGTATCTCAGAACATAAAGATTCAATCTTGATACGAGAAACTATCTGTTAAGAGGTTCGATAACACGTGCTAATTAGTATAATATTGCTTTGTTGCATGATTCAAAAAATAGTTAAAGACATACTTTATTCATACCAAAACCTTTGATATTGTAACTATTTGTGTCATCTTCTTGCCTCTAAAACGTTAATAAAAAACGATTTACTGAATCATGCAACAAAGCAGTATAATATCTATTCCTTTACCTTCTTTGATTTATATAATGATAGATTATCAAGAACAAGAAAATATTTTGGATATCCATATCATTGTTATTTATTTTTCAATTCTTTTTAAAAAAAACAAAAAACCACTGTCCATTTTTCTTTTTATAACATTGTGCATACATTTTATAATTTATAAGGTCCTAGATTGCTTCAAACACATTCTGAATTCTTTTTATCTTTTGAGCCTCCTGTATTTTTACCTGAACTATAGACCATGGGATGGAACCACCATAAGTTTGTGGTTATTGTCCTCTTCAGTCTACATATACAAGAATGACATCAACAGAATTGGTGTGCCTTAGCTGTTGAATATATATTTTTCAAAGTGTACTCTGCTGTATGGTTATTGATTTTATTAGATAACTTAATCTTAGATTTTTCCATTTTATTTTACGCTTTAAACGAATATTTCTTATTTTAGTATGGCGTATTCTATAAACAGCCTCTAGTTCATGCACAAGAAGGCCAGTCAGTACAAGTATTGATCATCGTGCAGAGTCCTAATTCATAGACTTTTCTTGGCTATGATGAACCTGTTTGCACTATCTTTTTTTCTATTGCCTCATCAAACTTGTATTGCTTTTTATGATGTTGAATATAGCGTATGATTTATCTTTTATATAATTATGATATCTTTGCTATCTTAAGGATTTTTTCAACTATTTTTTCTCTACACTTATTTTTCTTTGATTTATGTTGATCAGGGTTGGAACTGAAAATCATGTAAATAATTTGTTTTATCTTTGCAAATCCATGTTTAAAATAAAATATTTTCCTAAAGTTAAGATCTATTTCGATGTATTGATAAATGTATTAATGATGACATGTATTAGTAATTGGGTTTAGATTTTACCATCGTATTATTTTTTAGTATATTTATTAATAGGTATTTTTAATGGAAATGCAAATAAATAAGAACTATCACAATGTTAGTAAGAATGTCTAGTGTTTATTTATCTATTACACTTTTTATGGTATTTTTGTTATCTGGTTTAATAATTCCACATCTCGTAATTGCCACTACTTTTCACAACCACCTCCTTGGTAGGACTCTCCCAGTTCCGAAAAGCCCTTTAACCCCTCCAAATCAAGCCCCAATTACGGCACTCACCCGAGCCCAAATTGCAGCAGGACTTGAACTTCCCAAGAATCTAATAGTGGCTACATGTCCTCCCCAGAGTACTTCTGGTGGTACCGGTTGTCCACCTGTCGTGGGTACTGCTGGAGATGATCTTATAATTGCTACTGCTGTACAAGATGCTTCTATTTATGGTATTGCTGGCAATGATGTTATACAATGTGGACCGGGTAATTGCAAGGTATATGCTGGACCAGGGGACAATGTAGTAATGGCAAGTAGCTCCACAACTGCTCAGCTTTACGGTGGATTTGGAAATAACATGTTCATAGGTGGAACCGGCGATACGCTTATGGTGGGCGGTAAAGGAAATGATCAATTTTATGCAGGAAGTGGTCATGATATTATGATAGGCGGAGGGGGACGTAATTACTTTGACTGTGGTACAAGTGGTAATGGAGTAATACTTGATTTTAATGCCAAGAATGGTGATACTAAGGCTGGTAATTGTAAATATGTTGTTACGGTAAAAACTGGAGTTCCAGCACTGCCTTGAATTAGCAATTAATAAATGGGGATATTTGACACGATTTTTTTCATTATTCTTGTAAGATATTTTTATTAATTGTTTGTATGACAGCTATGAAATTGTTAATAAATTAAAGTTTAGTTCCATTAAAAATACTTTTAATATATCTATATATATTAGTTGTATACTTCCATCAAACTTAAGTATTGGAAACCATAAGTTAATGAAATAGTAGATGAGGATTTCAAAAAAGATCCGAATTAATGGGAAACAGTTGTTATATGGCTAATAAAATGATGTATATAAAGGGGTTAACTAAATATGACAATTAAAACAAATAATGGTAATATATCTAGTAGTAATAATTTAAGTCATTATAAAACCACTCCTATTGATTATGATGGTAAATCAACTGCATTGAAGGTTGAAAATCTTTCTAAAGTGTTCGAATCAAGTGCAGGACGTGTAATTGCACTTCGAAATATCAACTTTACTGTGATGAAGGGAGAATTTGTATCAATTATAGGACCATCTGGTAGTGGAAAATCTACTTTATTGAATATTTTAGGAGCTTTGGATAAACCAAGTTTTGGTAAAGTTTTCATTGGGGGAATAGATGTTTTTTCGTTAAAGGATGACATGATTGCGCGTATGAGAAATAATTTGATAGGTTTTATTTTTCAATCTTTTAATTTAATTAATAGGACAACTGTTCAAAGAAATGTTGAAATTCCAAGTATCATTGCTGGTATGGGAACCAAAGAAAGAGCCACGCGTTCATTAAAACTTTTAAATATTCTGGGTATTGGAGACAAGGCTAGGCAAAAACCTATGAATCTCAGCGGAGGCCAGCAACAAAGAGTAGCTATTGCAAGGTCGCTTATAAATAACCCCACATTCATTCTAGCTGATGAACCTACAGGTAATTTGGATACAAAAACAGGAAATGAGGTCTTTGATCTGCTTAAATTACTTTCAAAAAAATATGGTAGAACAATAATATTTGTTACTCATAATCCAGAACTTGCTGAACAGACAGATAGATCTATTTATATTAAAGATGGTCAAATCGAAAGAGAGACAATTAATTAAAAGGTCATGATATTTGGTATGATTGTTGTTACAAACCAAAACAAAATAAATTCTGATGATATGTCTACTATAAAATATAGATTTAGAACAACAGCAGTAGCAACCACCTCTACTACAACTAACTCTTCAACATCAAAAACAACTCCCAATCCTTTTTTCATACTTTCCCTAGTTCTCTTTTTTTCTCTTTCTCTTTCTCTTTCTACTATCGCCAATTCAAATATGGCTACAACATCAACATCAACATCAACATCAACATCAACATCAACATCAACATCAACAGGATTAGCATTTGCTCAATCGCCCAATAACAACAACAATAATGGTATTTATTCTACCTTTCCAAACAATTCGCCTGATACTGACAGGGCTCCTGCATTTTTAGATGCATATTGGACAAATTATTTAAGCTCATCATCTACTGCATCTAATACCAATGCGGTCAAGAAGGAGGTTGGTCCTGGAGATGGTTCTTCTACTCTAGCAGTAGTACTTGTAAATAGCGGAAGATCTGATATCACTGGAGTTACAGGTTATCTTAACATGCCTTCTTCTGGAGGCTTTACAACAATTGCAGGAAAAAATAATGGAACCTCTCAATCTGTGGCAAGTGCCTATTCTATTGTAAAAGCAGGTGATACATTTGCTCTTTATTTTGATATGAATGTTTTAAAACAAGCCAAAGTGGGAGGATATTCTACTACTCTTACCCTCAAGTATACAAAAATAAATCAAATTGGTCAACTTGCAACAACAATTACTGTACCTTTTAGACTTACTGGAAAGGTTATTTTAGATGCTGTATCTGAAAATTCACAGTTAATTCCGTCAACTCCTAACCCGGTAAAAATATTAATTAAAAATAAAGGGACTGCAACTGCATCAGGTGTTGTTGTTACAGTTACCGGTATAACTTCTACTACTTCTAGTTCTAGTAGTACTAATTCAGCTGCTTCTTCTGCTGCTAGCTCAAGCACCAGCAACACTACAAATACAAGCTCCTCCTCCTCCTCTCCATCGAGCTCCTCTTCCTCCACCCCTTCTTCTTCTTCTACTTCTTCTTCTGCTGTAAATATTGGACCCACAACCTTTAATATTGGAACTTTGCCTGCAAACAGCTCTACACCAGCAGAAATAACCCCTATAGTTTATCCAAGTACATCTGCTGGCGAGACTGCACAGAATATGAATATTCAGATAACTTATGGCGATGCATACGGCAACCAGCAGACTTCAAATATCCCAATTGGTTTAGTGATATTACCAAATCCTCCACAATCTGTTTTAAATGTCACATCTAATAATGGAAATGCCCTCACTATTACAGCAGGTAAAATACAGGATATGAATCTCATACTTTCTAATAGCGATGCTAAAAACCCAATAACTAATGTTGTTGCTTCACTTGATTCATCATCTGGTTCTATAAAGATTCTTGGAGATTCTAGATGGACATTTCCATCAATGTCTCCACAATCAAAGATAATTTTGCCTACAAAGGTCTTTGCTTCTTCTACTGTAGTTGGTTCACCTGCTGTATTTACATTAACTGTAGACTATATATCAGCTGGACAATCAAAGACTGATACTCTTAATATTGGCGCATATATAAAGGGCGATATAAAAGTTAGTGTATATGGTGTAAGCCTTAACTTTATAGGTGGTACACCAAATATTGTTGGGAACATTTTAAATGAAGGAAATACCGTTGGGCTGTTTACTGCTGTCCAGATGGTAAAATCCAATTCTAGCAATAGCTTTATTTCCAAACTGCCACCCTCTCAGTACCTCGGAGACCTTTCTGTGGATTCACCTCTGCCTTTTAGTATCCCAATAAATATGGACAACAAAACCCTGGCTACAATCAAACCCGGTATCCATCCTATTGCATTGAAAATTACATATAGTGATGATTTGAAAATCCCGCATCAACTAATAGTAAATAGTTCAATTGACTATCAACCCTCCCAATCGCAAACAAAAGGTGGTGGTTCTCATGGTGGTGTTGGACTATTTGGATTTAAAATTGGTAATATGATCTCTTTTCCAGCTATCATAGTTATCATCGCCATAGTGGCAATACTTTTTCTTCTTTTTGTTAGAAGAATTAGAAGCAGAAGAAGCAGAAAAAGATCCAAATCCCAAGTTTCAACAATTGAAGATGGTAAAGATATGGAGTTATTCTTAGATGATATTTCTCCTTCTTCCCCTTCTCCATCTTCCTCTCCTTCTTCCCAATCTTCATCACAGCAGCCTTCACATACTTCATCTACCTATCATCATTCTTCTCATGCCACTTCTTCACCTCCTTCACCTTCACCTTCTCCTTCTAAAGCTAGTGCGACGGACAAGGACTCATTAATTTAATGGATAATATGATATAGTTGGTAGAGAATAATATATATAGAACAATAGAGAATAGGGGAAAATAAATATTGAATATTAAAGAGATTTTCACTTTATCTTTTGAATCTATATGGGATAGAAAG
Organism: Nitrososphaeraceae archaeon; assembly: GCA_025936955.1. Taxonomy (GTDB): domain Archaea; phylum Thermoproteota; class Nitrososphaeria; order Nitrososphaerales; family Nitrososphaeraceae; genus JAICSL01. Next base: position 85 of record JAICSL010000122.1, on the reverse strand, counting down.
GTTAGATCTATTCTTACAATTTTAATGGTAATGGTTGGAAGTGCACTATTGGTTGCTGTTAATGGAATTGGTGCAGGATTTACTG
>JAICSL010000070.1 GCA_025936955.1 Nitrososphaeraceae archaeon | reverse complement strand
GATCCTTGTAGAGCATATTAGTGAAACAAAATAAGCATATTTACTGTTTGAGGAATGTTTCCATTACTGAGATACATTTTTTAATTACCTCATTAGTGTGAAATAAAAACTGTCTGATTACATTATAATATGCTCATGTTCTTCTCTATCCTATACAACGCTGAATCGATATAATCATCAGTAATTAAGGATGGTATATCAATACGATATGGTTCTGGAAGTAGTGAATTTATTTTGTACAGAATCTCAACTTTCTTATCTACGTCCAATTCATTATAACATTCTTCAACTAACTTTGTAATTATGCTGTCGTATATTGTTGTACTCATATTATTATTCCACTCCTAATAATTTACAAACCGAAATTTCTACACACAGCGCATCGCCCTACCATAAACTTTCCACCCCATGAACATTCGCTCATCGAATTAGAAGATGCAACCTTTCCGACGCATTCAAATAATACGCCACATTGCTTGCACTGATGAATAGATTTTAATAGGTTCATACTTATGTATATCACATATAGTATAAAAAAGTTGCATTCTAAAGTATATTCTTAAGAATCATTTGATGTACATACTTAAATACAATGGATTTCCGAATAAACATAACAATACAAAATGGTCTCTGAGACTAAAACGAAGCTGTACAAGGTTGAGTCTAAATCTCCTAAAACAGGAGTAACTACTTACAGACATTCAATTTTTTTAGAAAAAGCTTTTGTTGAGGATAGCTCATTTCCTTTCAAGCCTAGTGAAAATTTAAAGGTAAGTATAGACAAAGACAGACTAATTGTTACAAGGTTCAAAGACTAAGTAATTAGAATTCATTATAAAAAAAGACCCTTCTACAAATAGATTTTAGTCGATTCTGCTAGAAGGGTAAGGTTGCTTTATGTATTAGAATTACTAAACCAAAATAATCCTGCTATAATAATGTAAAATAATAGTCCAATTTTCCCAACTTTCACATATAGTTCATAAGGGTAGGTTGTTGCTGATTCATGTAGCTAGCAGTATGATCTTTTTTACTTGCTGTAATGCGTTTATTTTCTATAAAATCGGGAAAGTCAAAGAACATCCCTTTTTCCAGTACTTTTTCTTCTAAATTCTGAAGCAATTTCCTTGAATAATTTTCGTTTGCCACAATATTATGTCTTGGCTTCAATGGTTCTGTAAATTCATAAATCTTTTTTTTATAATCTTCAATTCCATTATTTAAACCAAGTAATTTTAGAATTATCCGCATTCGTTCCCATATATCTGCTCTTAATCTTAAAAGTGCACCAAATACATACTTAACTCCCGATCTATTGCAGCTATGAATTATTAGATCTATCTCTTCTTCAGAATCTGTAATAAGAGGCAAGATAGGATCAATATTTATTCCACATTGCACACCTGCATCTACAAATTTGCTAATTGTGGCAAATAGAGAATAGGTGGACGGAGTTCCAGGTTCTATTAAGCGTCTGATTTTCTCGTTGCATGTTGTTATAGACCAGACTACAAAACAATTATCTTTATATCTTTTATGTAACTCCAAGTCTCTTGAGATCGAAGCTGATTTTGTAAAAACATAGTATGGAACAGCATATTTTTGCAACACTTCCACACATTTTCGTGTTAGACCATATCTCATCTCTGCGGGCTGATAAGGATCGGTAGCAGATGATATCATTACTGGTTCCATAGTTTTAGACTTCCAAGACACCAATTGATTTTCTAATATTTCAGCAGCATTGCTTTTGGCATAAATTTTATCATAGAATTCTGGTGACCACTCATAAGTTGCATAACAATATCCACATCTATGCTGACACCCCTGATATGGATTAATTGTAAGACCCTGATGACCTCTAAAGGTAAATGAATGAATTATAGTTTTGGAATTTTTCATTTCAAAATCTGGGTTATTTTTGCTATACCACATATTCATAATGAAACTTGAACAATAAGTATATAGTATTAATTAAGAAATGAAGCCACTTAGTAAGGGGGAGAGGAGCGATAGTTGAGACGACGAGAATAGGAAAATGACAATTATTCTACTCTCTACTTTTAATTCTATCTATGAATTATTTGCATTATTGCAGATTTAAGGCGATGTACTCCTGGAATTGTGAAGCTCCTTGCTATTATAACAGGACAATTTAATTGATCCAACAAGGATATGAAATGTTGGTTGCTAAACAGACTAAATTTTCCTATAGTTGCACCTATCACTACCATATCTGGCTGAGAAGAATTTATAGCAGATAGAATTAGATCTGCGAATCTCTCACTATTATCTTGAGTCTTTTCAATTATATAGAGCTCATTGAATTCTAGCCCAATTTCTTCCAGATAATGGCTGCGTTGGTCTTGTTCGGTTAAAAAGAACCGTTCTATTTGTTCCCTATGTAATACTGTTTCTTTCTCCTTTTTATCACTTTTATTCCTATTTTTAGCATTAATATCATGATCACTATATTTTTCTTCTTTCTTCGTTATCGACAATACACTTACCTTAAATTTACCAGAATGTTCTAGCCAACTGGCAGTCCTAAGTACTGCCTCTGAGTGATCGCCTTCATCATATAATACAACCAGATTCTTTTTTCTTTTATATTCCATCTTCTCATCTGGTATATCTTGGTCTTTTGTGATAGATTCTTCAAATCTTAATTCTTCATCACTAGTTCCGCCGGTTAGAATTGCCAATATATTACATGTTACAAGAGTCTGTAATGCTTTATTATTTCTTAATACTTCAAAATCTATTATTACAAGATCAATTTTTTGTTCTGAAATCGTTGACAATATAGCTTCAGTTGTATCATGAGAAATCCTTACAAGGTAATGATTTGGTATATTCTCTTGTTCTATTATTTTTTCTAATGGTTCAAACGCTCGCCTTGCGGATTCTGTGAATGCAATTCCAGCAGAAAGAGGTGTTTGATGTGGTACTGTAATAACTCGCAAGACATTAATTTCTCCTTCGTTTTCCTTTGCAATCCTAATTGCATACTTTATTAGCCTATCGGGATTATCCGGAGTATAAGGTATTAAGATCCTGAAATCCTTTCTAGTAAGATCGCCCTCACTGGTGACAATTGGCGAATAATGATCAATTTCTTTTCTGAAAGTATATATTCTATATACGGCGAAGCCTATCGCAATCCATAATGCGCTAATAACCCAACTTATAGGCTGGGTGATTAAAAGATAGATCGCGAGTCCTATTTTTAAAAAGACACCAATAATTGGTATTAGAGGAAAGAAAGGAGTCTTGAATCCGTAGTCCAGCTTATCTCCATACATCTTTCTGATGGTAATCACAGAAATGTTTACTTGTGTGAATAATAACAAGAAGATCACGGCAGACGCAAGAGCAATTTCAGTCAGTGGTAATGCATAAGCCATAACAGCCATTATTACACCAGATATTATTGTAGCAATGTAGGGTGTTCTAAATTTAGGATGAATTGCACTAAGTTGTGTCGGTAAATTATAGTGTCTGCTCATTGCAAATGCGACTCTAGATGAAGAATAAGTGGTAGCATTCAATGCAGCCAAACTAGACACAATCCCACCAGCAAGAACAATAAATGATCCATAGGGTAAAAACAGTTCAGCAGCTTTTGTTATTCCCAAATCACCCTGTTGTCCTATAAATTTCCATATAGGAAGGCCATTAGTATTTTTAGGCGAAACTGCACCGATAGAGACAAATGCTACTAGGCAATACAATACTACAACAAGAGTTAAAGAAATGAAAATCGCTCTTGGTATATTCTTCTTTGGCTTCTTTACCTCTTCTCCAGTTTGTACAATTATCTCATAACCTTCAAAAGCAATAAATGTCAAACCCATAGCAGCAACTATTCCGCCTATTCCTACAGGAGCAAAATTATTAGCTATATTAGAATACCAATCATGACCGTTATGCATATACAATAATCCAGCACCGATTAATGCAAAAATGGTTCCAAGCTGAATGATCGTAACTATTATTCCAATTTTGCCAGTCTCTGAGGCTCCTTTAATATTAATATAAATAAATACACATACAGATACAACAGCTATCAGTTTATCAAAAGGAATGAACCCTAGTAAAGGCTGATCACCGATTATTCCTACCATCTTTAATAAACTAAACTGAAAAGAACCATATCCCACAGCATACAGGCTACCTGCTACAATATGAGCAAACCATGCCATCCAACCACTGATAAAAGCATTAGGTCTTGGAAGTCCCTCTCTGACCCACAAGTAACCACCACCAGCTTCTGGCATAGCAGACCCTAGTTCTGCATAGCCCATTGCAGTAAAAAGTGTGATAATTCCATTGATTATAAAGCCAAGAATAACAGCACTTCCTGCTAGTCCTATTGCTGGGCCAACAAGTACAAAGATTGCTCCTCCAATCATGCCAGCTATTCCTATCATAACGACATCAACAAGACCCAATGTCCTAACTAGATGATGCTGATGATGTTCTGGAGCAGTGGTTTCTGAAATATCATCGACATTACGATGACGACGATTTGAAGCCAAATAGCGTATCTATGAAAAGGCTACACTAATTAAAAGGTTGATAACAATATTTAATAACCTCAGTTATTTGAGGCCAGTGAAGATAAATCTTTTTGGAATATCAAAACACAATTATCGGTCTGTATGGCATTACTAAAGTTGAATATTATCTACTAAATCTAAGGTTAGCTACTTGATACACGTCAATAAAAGGTAATAGATATTGCCCTTATCAATATCTAACAAAATATGATAGTTTTTATTGAAATTTTAATGGATGCGAGTGGATTAACACTCATTCAACTACAAAATCTATAATCAAGCCTTTCAAAGAATCTATGTTTTTTGTTTCAAAAAGAAGCTAATGAATCTAATAATATCCAGTAAAACTGAGCACGATTTAATTAATAAATTGATTGTCTAAGTTTATTGTTTTTCATGCAGTTTGAATCTATCCCAGAATGAACCAGCATAACTACTAGAACTCCCAGAATACACCAAAAGATAATGCATTTGCAACTCAGATTGTTATCACATCAGCAGGCATCCAGGAACAGGTATAGTGATTTTATCAGTATTCGATAAAAAAATAGAATGGAATGCTAACTTTATACCTTCAGAACGAAGTTCTATATCAAATTTTGATCTTCTGACTTCATACTAATCGATAATGATTTATCTACCAAGAAGAACTACTACTAGTGACAATTAGAAAATACATCTTCGAAACCGAACATTCTCTTTTTAGGTAATATTGCCATAATATTAGGGTAGGATTTTGATAGCTTTGAAAGTCACTAGGTTAATACTTTCATAGGATGAGATTTAGACTTTCTGCCATTCTCCCCCACTCTTCTTAGATACATAAGGATAAAAGAAGTACAGATCTATCCTATTACTGGTTACAGCAGCCAAAAGCCAGGAACAAAAAGATCTATATCTTGATTTTTATTCTGACTCATGTGATAGCAATCCTAGTTTACGATTTTCTAGCTTCAATTACTTCAATTAATCCGGATTGCTGGTGGGGATGCAGGGTTTGAACGTACTCCCAATCTGATTGTTGCAGCAAACTAGAATATTCATCGACAGTTCTTTCCTTTCCAGATGCCACGCACATCATATGAATATCAAAGAGTTTTGAAAAATGTGGTTTATCTGGACCTGGAACTAGATGCTCGGCAATAAATAATCTTGCATGCTTAGGAGAAGATCTGTAAACGTTGGATAATATCCTTACACATTCTTCATCATTCCAATCATGTAGAATCATTTTCATTATATATGCATCTGCAGAAGGAAGTTGACTATTACTACTAAACATGTCTCCAATAACATAAGAGCACCGCTCACTTACTCCCAATTTGGGTGCTAGTAATGATCCCTTTTTACTAATTACTGATTCTAACTCTAGTACAGTTCCTTTCATATGTGGATATTTTAGAAGTAAATTGCCAAGTAAATGTCCAGTGCCACCACCAATATCACATACATGGCGTATATTAGAAAAGTCATACTTATCAAGTGCTTCCAATACCCAGTTAGTTTGAATAGAAGAATAACTACTCATTGCCTGATTGAATACTTCTGCATACTCAGCATTTCTATCTCTATATTCAAATAATTTACAGCCAAATTCACGTTCAAGAGAATTCTGTTTACCATCCTTTATCATTGCCGGTAGATGTTTCCAAATAGCATAGTGCTCTGGTCCTTCTTCTAGTAATATTACTCCTCTTAGTGTCTGAGGATGATCCTTGCGAAGCAATTCACCCTGTGAAGTTATTGAGAAGCCACTACTATCGGGCTCTTCTTTTAAGAATCCCATAGAAGATAATGCTCTCAAAAGCCTATAAGCTAGTTTATCATCAAGACCGAGTTCATTTACTATATCAGATGTACTTTTGACTCCTGATGTTATAGAATCAAAAACTCCTAGTCTAACCCCAGTATATAGTATCTGACTTTTCCATCTACCAAAAATAATATCAGCTGTTTTTTCATAAGTATGGTCTGACATAATAACAAGTATTGTATGACTAAAAAGATACAGATAAGTCTTTCATAATAGACAGTGGAATTTTTAATCTGCCATAGTCATATGTTCAAAAGGCTTAATTAATTAATTGTCATCTCACCAGTTTCCACTTCTTTCTCTTATTATAACTGATCATCAGGCAAATTCTCTATTTTATCAGGAACGTTATACTCACTGTCCTTTCTACAAATCCTTTTCTTTTAAATGCAAAGCTCTTCTTTTCATTTCCTGAAACTTTTGAATTCATTTCGGCTTTGAATTGGCCCACCATAACATCTATTTTCTCTGTGAGTTATCTTTCCTAAATCTGCACTTTAGAATGACTTGATACCCTTAGATTCTTCTACATGTATTATTTGTCTTACTTCTTCAATTATACAAGCATAATAAATTACATAACCATGCAATGGAACTAAGTCTATTATTGCTGTATAGAGATAGAAAATATAGTCCTAGGAATACATCTAGAGAATCAAATTTTCCTTTTATATGCCTGTAAGCGTACAATTTTTCTTTATACTTTTAACAATCAGGTACGGCGAAACTATCAACATAGTAATGCTTATTATAACAAACAATACTTGAACCGAGGCAAGTGTAGTAGTTGTCATCGTTGTTATTGTTACTGCGGTTGTTACAGTAGATGCGCCAGTGACTATACCGGCTATTGTAGAAAAAAAGGTACCGGCACATATTGGGCAGGCAGTGAAAAGACCAGTCATAGCACCTACTCCACTAAAATAGGATCTTTTTTTACTCTTACAATTCTCAAAATTTTTTTTTTGTAAAGAATATGCTATCAGAACAATATTTGCGCTGACAAGGGTAGATAGAATGATAGCAAGAACAAGATTTACAGGAATTATATATATAATTAGATTATCTGACAGGTATGCGGTAAAGGTAGGAACTATACCGGGGAAATTGCAGCAGGGTGTAACTATCCATGAAGGAATCAGCACTCCATATATACTGGAAAACGAAACGTCAGGTCTAAAGATTATAATTTGGGAAATAAAAGCAAACAGAACTGCGTATGTAATTAAAGCAGTAATGAATAGTCGCCTGTATCTTTTACTTTGTGAAAGTATATTTACAAGCAATGGCACTATCACCAGAACATCATGCCTTCTTACTATAGGATTGTTTGTTTGAGATTTTGTGTTTATTAATTTCTCTGAGG
>JAICSL010000318.1 GCA_025936955.1 Nitrososphaeraceae archaeon | reverse complement strand
GATTCTCCACTGTCTATAGATACTCGATTATGAATTTCAATCTTGCCTTTCAGCATTCGATGAAGGTCTATAGCATCTTTCTCCAAAGAAGTCAATGTAGCAAGGACATGGTTCTGATCCTATATAGATTGCTATTTTGCCTGAGATACTTTAATTTGAATAATTACAGGCTTCCCATAGGTGAACATCAATATGACAAATAGCTGATGATATGACCTTCATGTTAACTGCGAATCCTCTGTTGTTGGACTTTCAAGTTGTCTTGCTTGAACTTTGGTTTAACAACTCTTGTAGACATCATGACAACAGAGAAGAGTTTATCGTAGAAGCTTCTAAGAGAACCCTCTCTATAAGATGAAGAACATCCGACGTATCCTTAACGTAGCATTAATTCATTGATCTTGATGAAGATTCATTACATCTTAGATTTTAGTCGTCTATTACATATAAAAACGATTTATTTCATTCCCTAGGCTATAAAGCGAATAGATTCATTTAATTTCCCTTGCAGTAGTTGTTGGACTCTGGTAGCACTAGTGAATTTATCCACTCGGAAAAATATGCAGAATTAAACTGAGAGGCATGAAAAATTTAAAAATATAAAGTGAGTAGCAACTATATTCTAGAATAATGAATGCTACGCTCAAACTTAAGTACGGAATCGTTTACCAAAATGGCAAAGGAAATTCCAATTTTTGCAGAGCGATTTTCAGTAGTAGATAGTCTAAGAATCTTACATTGTAGCGGGATTTGTTGACATGGTTGAAATCTTATTCCTCATTAACATAACAGATATGATAGATCCTGAAATCGGGTCTCGTCGGAAATGCTTTGCAGAAACGATAAAACTATTCCAATATTTAAGATTGTATGAGAAAACAAAGGATGTTCGCGCTTCTGAATATAGAGATCGTCTTGATTCGCTCTATAATATATCCCGGAAGGTTTGACAGATATATGATCAGATAAATGACGACAAGATCACACGAGTTATTAATTTTATCTATGTCGCGACTCCTTTTAGAATATCTTCTAATATTTAAGAGAAATTTTGAATTGTTAAGATGACCATTCATGCTACAACAGACATAAAGATCAGGCATAGTGAGTAAAATTAATACACACTGAAAACAATATCACCTAGGTCACAATGTTCATTGATTTATTATTAATATCATCATCACTGTCATCATCATCAATACCATTGTCATTGCCAGCTTTTGTAATTCCAGCTGATTTTATCGAAAATCTGATCAGATCTACTATTGCTCTTTTTGTTGTAATCGATCCTCTGGGTAATGTTCCTCTATTTATTGCCCTTACTGAAAAGATGGAAAAGAATGAAAGAAAGGCAGTGTCAAAGATTGCTATTGTTACTGCTGCTGCACTACTTACTGTATTTGCAATAGCTGGTTCAGAGATACTCGCCATATTTGGAATAACCATTTACAGCTTCATGGTCGCAGGTGGGATATTGCTATTTATTGTCTCAATTGAGTTGTTGACTCATGGGACATGGAGGTTTGGCGGTGTAACAGGAAGAGACGCGGACGAGTCAGGAGTAGTCCCGTTGGCCTTTCCTTTACTTGCTGGTCCGGGAGCCATAACTGCGGTTATGATTTCATTTCAAAGTGCTGGCTTGATAGTAACAATGTTGTCTATTTCAATTGTGATTGTCATTACCTTTATCGTTCTATTATTGGTTAATCCTATTTACAAGGTGCTCGGAAGGCGTGGTTCTATGATATTTACAAGAGTATTTGCAGTTTTGGTTGCTGCAATTGCAGTACAGTATATAGTCGACGGTGCGAAACACCTTATTAGATAATCTGATTGTTATAGTTGAATGGAAATGGAACTAGGGAAAAAGACTAAATTTTGCATGTAATCAAATATGAACCATATAAAAGGAAGGCTATTTTATCTCTTTTATAGAATTTAGACACGCGAAATCATGAGGTTACAGATTTTCTACTGCTTTTTACAACTAAAAGAGGGCTCATGTACTAGATTTCATTAGACATAATGCTTTTTCCAACCATTGTGTCATTTCCAAATATATAGTAGTGCTTTGATAATGTATTTTCATAAATTTCAGATAAGGGATAGGCCTTTAAATGTCGTCAAATTTTGCTGTATTTTTATGGTTAAGGTTAAAATAATTATGAAATTGTTTTTTATCAAATAGTTATTGCATATAGTTGTGCTTGTTTTATCTTTTCAATATCAATTTTTTCCATTTGAAGCATTGCCTCCATCACCCGTTGAGATTTTTTAGGATCGGGGTCACTGATCATTTCTATCAATACGATTGGTGTAACTTGCCATGAAATACCATATTTGTCTTTTAACCAACCACACTGTATCTTTTGCCCTCCTGTAGATAGTTTTTCCCAATATTTATCAACTTCTTGTTGGGTATTGCAATTTATCATAAAAGATATTGATTCTGTGAATTTTGATGGAGTGCCACCATTTAATGCTACAAATCCTTGTCCATCAAGTTCAAAAGATACCATCATAGCACTGCCTTTTGGACCAGGTCCTGCCTCCCCATAATAACTAACTTTGGTAGCTTT
>JAICSL010000008.1 GCA_025936955.1 Nitrososphaeraceae archaeon | reverse complement strand
GTAAAAATTATTTATAGTCAAACTTTAGTTACTCACTTTTTCACACCTCTTATGAGGACTAAAGTCGGATGGGCCCAGAGGGATGCAGCTGAAAATTCAATCGAATCTAATTTAAAAAAATGTCATAAGCATTCGATGGGACAAACAGATAACGTCACCTTTCGTCTGTAAATCCTTCTGCTTGTATTATTCGATCGCATTGTATATTTATATGAATTCAATGGCATGATCATATTTTCCTTCGATTCGAGGCTAAATAACTGGACATTAAATGATGTATATTATATATAAGTAAATACAATACTTCTAAAATAGAAATATATGGAAACCGCTAGCAAATATGCTATATCAATAGTATTTGTAGCTATTCTTAGTATCCTTGTTAATGGTAATATAGAGGTTGTTGCTGAAGGCAGTAAAGATAAACAATATTGGTTAAGCAAAGGTGATGCGTTAAACAGAATTGGAAATTTTAGTCAAGCAATAACGGCATATGATACGGCTCTCAAAATAGATCCTAATTACGTAAATGCATTGGATGGTAAAGGATGGTCACTGAATGAATTGGGTAATTATACACAGGCTATAGTTTACCTTGACAAAGCTCTTAAAATCGACCCAACCTACAAATGGTCATTGAGTAATATCGGATGGTCACTGAATGAATTGGGTAATTATACACAGGCTATAGTTTACCTTGACAAAGCTCTTAAAATCGACCCAAATCATCTTGATGGTCTAGTCTTCAAAGCTCAGGCACTATATAATATGGGAAATTATACCGGAGCGAAATATTATTCAGACAAAGCTTTTGAGATAGACCCTAAATCTCCTGCGCTAAAGAGATTACCAGAAGTCTTTAGGAAAGCACAATAACGAGAAGGTAGATCTGGATGATATAAAAATAAAAAGATAGTCAAATACATGGTTATCAATTCTTGCTCATCTATGGAATACTGTATATAGAACTATAGGTGGATCCATTTCCATTCCAATTCCAAATGAGGGCTATTTTATGGCTCATCAGAAGGCCGTCTGACAATGCGGCTTCTTTGTTTTGTTCTCTTGTTCTCGATATCCACTAAAACCCTATTCTTTAATTTAGAAATAATGTTCATTGAATTTTTGTATACAATATTTTTCTATCTGCCTTTACTTTATTTCCTCTTATTTGAAAAATAACAAGTCTAGAATCTTCTCCTACCAGAATATTTTCATTATCATAATAATTTTGATATAACATTGATATCTGTATATTAGGTAACATTGTTGCTAACCATCTATTGAAAACATTCTTGTTCAAATACATAGTTTAATGGATATCTGATGCATTTGCTGGCTATTGATTCCGTTTAATCATTCTTATAAATACCATAGAATATCAGGAGGGTCCAAAGGGATGCAGCTGAAAATTCAATTGAGTCTGATTTGGAAAAGATATATGAACATTATAGGAAATAACTAGACGATCTCACAGCAGTCAATAATCCTGCAACTAATATTATCAGTAACACTATATTTGTATCTAATGTATATACTCAACCTATAAATGAAAATATTGCTCAATTGATCACAATGAAAGATAAAATGAGTTCAGCGATTGTCCTTTGACTAGAATATGGCCTTACTATTGTCTACTTTGGTAATAGAAAATACATCGCATTGATTGTATGAGATAGGTTGGATCTTCTTTTATACTGAATTGTTCAACTAGACAACAATAATTTTATTTTTCGATTAATGCTCTTTTGGTTAAACCATAGTCAGTTTGAAGACAAAAGAAATCTCGATTTTAAGATCATAAGCACAACCCATTTACTGTATCTCTGAATTACCTGATTTAGAAAGATATGATATTATCGTTAGTAGAAGTGGGCTATCTTGCAAGAATCTTAAAATAGATTAGCACACTCTAATGAAGATGAAAAGAAAGTAAATAAGTTCAATTCATAACTGCAATCTTGAATCTATAAAACCACAAGCTGTTTGTAATGGTGGCACGAGAAGTATGGGCGAACGCTAGTAATTTCCCAATACTGAAAGCCTAAAACAATGTATCTAACTTCAATTTAATCAAGGATTCGATTACGGGCGAAGGCATATCCTTACTTTCACAGCTACATAATATCACTACTCCTTCTTGCCTGGTTGGATTAAATCCAACAAAGCTGCTATAGCCATCTATTCCACCGCTATGCTGTATAACTTCCATACCTAGATTAGTATCTATAAACCATCCAAGACCAACATAACTAGTACTCAAACTCTTGTTGGAATCAAAGTGAAGTGATGGTGCTTGTGAATATTCATGCCTTATCAGGTGTGTTTCTTGAATTATGTCATTTATACTCGTATGAATTAAACCAATATTAGCAGCTAAGTATTTCAACAAGTCATTCGCAGTTGAATGCAATGCTCCTGCACCTTGAATTGCTTCTGGAACGAATTCAGGATTAACTTCTTTACCCTCAATGTGACCTGTAGCAAACCTTGATTTGAGAACATCAGAAAGGGTTATTGCTGTACTATTCATTGCGATTCCTGTACTATCCATTCCAAGCACACTTAAGATTCTGTCTTTAACAAGTTGGGCATATGGAACGCCTGTTCTTATAGACAGAATATGGCCCAAAAGACCCATACCAAAATCAGAATAGTTGGCCTTGGTTCCTGGTTCACTTTGGAGTGGAGTATTTGAAAGAAAATTATATACCTGTGGAGTAGTGTATGTATGGTTTCTGATCCATCCAACAGGAAAATCCGGTAATCCTGATGTATGTGTAGCTAGATTCTCAACTGTGATCTTATGTCCATTGTATGTTGGTACCTTAACAGTAGCGGGAAGATACCTTTCAATTGGATCGTCTAGGTTAACTAAACCCTGTTTTATCATATCAGTTAGGAGCGTTGTAGTAAATGTCTTTGTAATAGAAGCAGTATCAAAGATCGTATTTCCATTTACTTTTGTGGTATTTGCTTTAGATATATTTCCATATCCATATGCCTGAGTACCATTTGGAGTAACGATGCCTACCACGATAGATGAGTCTGGTAAATATCTTTTCACATTGTTTAGCAACGCCATTGAAGACTCCTTTGCAATGGTGAATTGAGAAGTAGTAGGTTGGGCTATCACAATATTGAACGCAATAGTAGAAGAACAATATAATGCAACCAAAGTTATCAACAATATTTTTATATATGTATTCAAAGACTTCTACTGGAAAATCCATATTCTAACATATAATCTAATTCATTAGAAAAAAAGTTTCATGATATCATTTGATGTAAAGGGTACTATCTATCCTAACCACAGGTTAAAGATTTCGTGATTGTAGTTATTTGCTCATTGCATTATACTTTTAAATAAGTTTATACTGTCTATAAAACGCTCAGTCGGATGTTTACATGGATAAATACGCTCATTTTACTTAGTTTATATCCATTCAATCCTGTAGTTGTCAGGTTCTCAGCTCATAGTGAAGTAGTAGTATCCCACTGTCAAACGCTATTGATTTAACCATATTGAATTTTTGAATCTCATTCAAGTCTTTAAATATAGTCATACCGTTTCCTATTGCAACAGGGTTGATGAACAAAAGAAATTCATCAATTAGTCCCAATTTAATTAAGGAAGAATCAAATGAAGCACCACCATAAACAACCATGTCTTTGCCGTCTCGGCTCTTTAACTTCATAATTTCGTCTGTAAGGTCACCTGTTGCTATGTCTGTATTTATCCACTTGGATTTGTTCAATGTTTTGGTGAAAACTACTTTTGGAATTTCTATCATTTTTTTAGCGAGCGCATACCAAGCGTCATCAGGTTTGTTTATTGCATCCGACCAGTAAGAAATAAAGACATCAGTCATTTTTCGTCCTAAGAGAATGGTATCAATGGATTCAGTTAATTCGTTTACGTATTTATTGAGTTTGTCATCTTGCAACCCCACCATCCATTCCATTTCACCATTAGGACCTGCAATGCAGCCGTCTATGGACATTTGCACTTGTAGTTTTAACTTTCTCAAGGCTTCCCATTACTCCGCGTATGATTTCCTCAGGCCTTGTATATCTAGTTTCTTCATTTGAAATCATCAAAAAAGCCTTAACCAAATAATCTGAATGCAATCTCTTTATTCTTTCATCTTTTAGTTCACTTTCTGTTTTAGTGGTCCGGAACTGATGGAAGTCATCAGGAAACTGCTTTAACCCATAATGCGTTCCCTTTAGTTTTCTCCATTCTTCAAATGGAATTACTTCTTTACCTTTCCAGTATCTTTCATCATCATCATCAGCAGAAGGATCAAATCTTTCAATCCTTTTAGATAAATTATTAATTGATCTCTCTATCTTCAATTTTCTCTTGTCATTGTATTCGCTGCGAGTTTTCAATTTCCTGTATTCTCTGCATTAACTGATTTTGATATTCACCTGTCAGCGCATGATAAATTGTTAGTGACTGGATCCTAGAATGACAAGAATGGAAGGATGGGCCCATAGTGATGCAGCTGAAAATTCAATCGAATCTGATAGAGAAATACTCGCCAAAACAGAATAGTAGATTGTTCAAAGAAGATGATGTTATCTAGATTTTAAAATTTTAAAAATATCTCCTCCATTTCTGAACGCACGAGCATAATCTTTGGTTGGGTGTATAGGATAGTGAAGTTGCTGTGGATATAAAGGTTAGTATAAAGATAATACATAAATTATAGAAACAAGAGTGAAATTTTCTTAATTGTTTTTAGTGCAATCTTTAGAAAAGAATAGCATCAAAAAACTCTAAAACTGACCTGCTTCGTTGGTCTATTAAGAATATACACCCTTAACAAACTCAGAGATCAAATTATCGAATGTTAGTCTTTGTCATAGTTTTTCTCCACATAAAAATACCGAGGATTCCTAGCCAAGAAAAGGACATGACGGTAGAGACAGTTCCTACCACTCCTAGGCTCGAAGAAAAACCAACATAAGCCACACCCACACCCGCAACAATGGTTGCTGCACCGGCAAATATTCCAAACACTCCAATCCATCTACTAAGCATGGCACCTATTGCAATTGCAACGCCAAAGATTACTGCAACTGTCCCTTGAAGAATGCGAAATATGCTATTGATACCTATCTCAGTCCATCTAATCCCTTCAGCAACTCTAAAGGCGGCTGCTCTTTCCTCGGGAGGAGCGGCAGTCCAAGAATCCACTGCCCTCTTGAGCGCAATTCCATCAACAGCCTGAAGAATAGCAAAGGTGCTGGCTGCAGTTATTGTTAATGCAAGGCCAAGCCATGCCAGCGCTGAAGCGGTGCCAGATTTCGACCGCACATGTAAGCGGTATAGAGCAACAAATCCTCCAGCGAAAACAAACATTACACCGGCAAACTGACCTATATGAGCAGCTATCCATGGATCACTAGCGGCATATTCTGCAAATACTAGGGGATGGTTGTTTGAGTCTTCTCTGGAAGCATGGAACATGGTAGATACAAGGATAATGATGAGACCAGCAAGGAATGTAACTGATCCCATCCGAAGCATTGGGAGCTCAAATTCATCTATGTTTGGCTGCACGCTGCAATTAGTCACCACAACATTTTAGTATCATTCACAATCAGCCTAATAAAACAATCTTATAACTCTGGCGAATTTAGAAATAATATTGCTTCTGTATAACTAGATACTCACGGATCTGCATGTCGATTACTATTATTTGTCGTAGATAGAAGAAAATATTATATCGTTATCCTTGCAATAGGATGCACTAGCTATTAAGTAACGATATCATCGTAGTATATCTTTTACTTTTTTCATTTTTGTTACCTTGCAAAAAGATCTATTTCCGGGCCGAAGTTCATTTTGTTTATTGGAATTTAATCTAATAAGTGATACGAACGTAGGCCCAGAGGTTTGTGATCAAATTTGACTCGATAAATGGGCCCAAAATCAAGGGATCAGTACCTAGATCCAACAGATTTTTGAGTTCCTGGGTACTTTTAGATAATCTAAGCTGATTGAGACCTATTCTATGGAACCTCTAATTGTGTAATCTGTTTGCTAATTAGGTAAAACGTGAAATTTACAAGCATTCACAGCACAGAAGATCGTTACTACTACTATAATAGAATTACTGCGGTAGCTATGCTATCACCGACCGCAAAAATGGTCTTAGTTTTTATAAGCCTACTTAGATGAAACTGAACATATGGAAAGGCAGCTTAAGAAGTTACCTTAGTTGGTAGCTTTATTTTCTCTTCTTGCAAATGCATGAAGCGTTCAACCCATAGCCTATATCACAATGGCCTTTCTTGAGTCTTAATTGAAGCATAGCAGGTAACTTTTTTAAATTCTTAGTGTGCGTATCATTTGCCATTCAACCATTGCTGCAATAAGTAATATAGTTACGACTATTCCTATCTCAATAACAGTAGGAATAACGTATTTTCGCCATGAATTTCTCCTGTTTGTATCTTTAATTAATTGGTATGACAATATACCACTTCTTGATATTGCAATACCATATGCAATAATCTCTAAAATTCCAAAAGGTGTTAAAAAGACTATCAGAGGAGATATATTAGATACTGCAGGCGAAATAGTAGATAATGCATTGAACACTAGCCCAGTTGAGAAAGCATAGAACGTTCCTGAAGTAATACCTAATCCTGGAATAAACATTCCTAACGCTACCTTGACATTATTTGCAAAGATGCCGTATTGGCTAATAACTTTAATTTGTTCCTGAAAATGCGCCTTTATGAACTCTGCTTGATTAGGATTTATGTGTACAAGTGTTGCTCCAACAGAATAAGCAATTATAAACACAATCACACCAACTACAAAGAATAGAAATCGCCATCTGGATATAATGTTAAACTTGTTATTTTTGTCATTGTAGCTGGAAGAAGGATAAGAATGGGTTGCTAAAGAAGGATAAGACGAAGTACTTAATCTTTTTTCAAAGTTACTCCTGCTTGTGACAGCTTGATTTCTACTATTACTATTACCACTACCACTACCACTAACAGCTAATTTCTCGACTGTTTTATCAAATTCCTCTTTTTCTTTTGCAATATTTAGTATGTCTGTTTTACTAATTAAGCCAACTAATCTTTGTCCTCTTTGTTGATATGGTTCTAGTCCTTCTTTCTCTACTACCTTCTTACTTTCTTCCTCACAAATGAAAACCATGCTTTTATTTTCTCTGAACATTCGTCTTAAGGCATCATCAGCCAGACTATTAGATTTCATAACAATAAGATCATCTTTAGGAACCATTATTTCTTGTACTTTCATCTGATCTCTGATACGTTCCGGTACCTTTTGTGCTCGTTTAGCTGTTACTGCACCAAGCAGATTATAATAATAGCCAGTAGCGTACTCTCCTCCTTCTCTTGATACTACTGGAAATTCCCTTTTTCTATAGGCATTAAAATAATTATTTAGTAACTCATTTACTGTAATGTCCGGCCTTACTGAAACAAATCTTGTATTCATAATATCCTTTATGTATACGCCTGACAGAGCTGTGGATATCTGATGTTGCTCTAGATAGAATTGTGCGCCCCTATTTAGAAACCACCCTATAAACAGTAACCATATTCCACCAATAAATGAGCCTGTAAGCATGAAAATGAATCCAACTGCCATAAATACATATGATATATCTGTCCCAATCCTCACTGCTACTTTTGTAGATTGGTCATAATCTTTTTTCCATCGCAACAATGCAGAACGCAATATCCTCCCACCATCTAATGGAAATGCTGGTACTAGGTTAAAGCCGCCTAGGATAGTATTTATGATTGCACCATACTGAAGTATAGCTTCGGCAATGATTATTATTGCATTATTGTTAATGTTTGCCATAGTAATAATAATAGTAGTAGGAGAAGACGTTGTTCCATGAGTTACAGATACCAATACCCACCAGGATAATCCTAACAACGCTGCCATGACAAAGCTGGTTATAGGACCTGCTATGGCTATCTTAAACTCTTTATGAAAATCCTTTGAGGAATCACCTTCTTCTATATCGGATACGCCTCCAAAAATGAAAAGGACTATCTGGCGTACTTTAAGTCCATATCTTGATGCCACTATTGAATGAGCAAATTCATGAAGTAGAATAGAAGTAAATGATGTAATAGCCCCAAGAATACCTATAATCAAGTATTGAACCCTAGTTAGACCAGGATGAATTTCAGGCATCAAGCCTGCTGAAAGTGTCCATGCTATTAGAAAAAAAACTACTATTAAGGTAAAATGTAACCGAATTGGTATTCCTTTGATTTTTGTTATTTGTATGGACATTGATGGGTTACATGAATTTTAGGATAGTATAACATATTCATATAATGAATCCAAAAATAGGAATGTCGTAGTATAGCTTGTGCTGGTTCATGTATGCTTATCAATCTGTCAACTTATCTATCAAACTCTCGCAGGTATTGAATCCATTGGTACCGTGTGTGTTGATTGCCCCGTCGTCATACCACTAACACCACCATGATAGCAAAATCCTCTTTGACCGCCATCGCCATATCCATGCCCTCCAGACCATGGTCCCATTTTACCTTGACCACCAAACATTCCGAAATGACCTACGCCTACACCACCGAATAATGTTGCCAATGGCTGATTATAAAGAACCTTTCCATTTCCTGGGTCCACTATAATAGCGTGAGTTGTGTTATCTGCATTATTCCTTACATGTATATCGTATACTAGGAATCCATTGAGTGGGCGTAGAATCCCTAATGTAGCTGAGGTGTTTGGACCTACTGCTTTTTGAGCTATTCCAATAGCATCAGATAGACTAGTCTTTACCGTTGAAGATATAGCTCCACTTATTGTACTTCTAAGAGGTATAGATCCTGTTATATTGGGTAAATTGTTGTTTGCTTGGTTTGGACTTGTTGTTGTAGCATTTCCAAGTGTTGAGTTAACGCCTTGTGCTAATACTCCAGAGCTGACTGTTGCTGTTAAGAGAGATACCGCAGCAACAACAATTGCTCCATACATTAGCAGCCTTTTACTTGGTAGCTTTGTTCCTTCCGTATTTGACATTGCAAAAATTGATGACCAATTTATCATTATAATGATTGCTTACCTATGAGACGTAACATAGTTACGTGTTGTGCACTTCTTAGCCTTTCATGCGCATACAGAAAGTTTAAGCTTTAAACTTAGCTGTCTGTCTATTTTGCATATCCTAGAATCTAATAGTAGACAAACATTGCAAGGCTTTACCTCAAAATACTAAAAATCAAAACAGTCTCCAAAGGACTGCAAACACTATATGAAAGATATCTGCCAAAAGTAGACCATGTAATGGTTCATGATTATTATTGCTAGGATAGGAAATCTGAAATAACTTCTTATTTTTCATCATTATTCATATCATAATCCAGTCTCTCATCTATTTTGCTCTGTAATTCTTTATATCGCTGATACTTTTTGGTCCATTTTGATAGTACAAACCATTGTCTTATTCCGATTCCAAGCCATATTATAGAAATTATGATTGGAATCAAACGTGTGAAGCTAAACAATGGTATATGTTCACGCATAAAGCCATGAGATGGTAATTGTTGTTGCTGTTGTTCCCTCTCTTGAAAGGAGAATGGTGGTCCAAATAATGCATAGGTAATTGCAAATGATAGTGGTGGAATAATCATGATAGTAATTATCATAATGATAAACATCTTCTTAGTGTTATTTAGCTGCTGGATTATTCCATCCATTATTTTAAATATGTTTCCTGTTGATTGGTTATTGCTATTATTATTCTCTTCACGCTTATCCTTACCGTTTTTGCTTGATTCTGTCATCGTTTACCTAACTAACAATATCCTCAACTGCATTATAAAAAATGTAGTAGTAACATTGTTACTTGCCAACTGCTTTGATAGCATTCCATATAATCATAATTTATCGAATTCACTTACGTGGAAACAATTTCTCGTATGGCTCTAAAATCTCTCTGAGAATCTGCCTTCCCTTTTCTGAAACCTTGTATTTGATTATTCTCTTGTCGCCCCATGCCTCTTCAGTTTTGATTATTAGTTCCTTTTGGAGCATGTCATCTACAATTTCTTTATGTTTTACATTGTTTAATCCACAGTAGCTCATAAGTTTACTTTGGTTGAGTTCTCCATTTTCGTAAAGTTTCAACAGAATATCCTTTCTTATGTAAATTCTGTCTCGATACTCATGTACCAAGTTTATTCATTTTGAAATCCAGAAAATTATCTGAAATAACGATATTGCTATAAGAGAAAGATGGTGAACTTCCATGATGGAATAAATAGCTACAGTAATCTTCTGTATATTTAAGCATGTTAGGATATTTGAAACGATACATAATTAAAGATATCAGCACATGTCTACAAAACAATTGAGGCTTCTTATGATTTTGAAGAAGCGAATACCGAGAAATTAATCGTACGTACTAGGTGAGTTAACATTGTGACTTAACATAATTCAGCGTATTTTAATTATCTGATTCACAAAGAGTAACTGGATGGTGATATGCAAGAGAATATGATGAAGCTTGCCAACAAAAAAGTATCTAAGTTAGGTAAAGTAGAACTTGGACTAGTTGGAGGGATAGCTATCGTGGTAGGAGTCATGCTATATCTGATATTTGCAATATAGGCCTATAGCAGTAAAAGATAGAGTATGGACTGGATTCTAGCTGAAATGATGTTGCTCCTAGTGTTTCTAATCTCGTCATTTTATTTGTTCTATTCTTCTTTTATTATTTTAGAACCCAATTTAAGGACTGATATCGGTGTGGGCAAGGGGATTTGGGTCCTGCATGTAAAGGGGTTCAATAGTATTACTTATTAATATTTCAATTATTCCTTTTCAATTCATTTATGACAAGAATATGCAATCTATTATACCCTAAACTTTACATCTTTAAGTAAACTTCATGAAACCATTTTTTGAAATTTTTTTATACTTTTATTTACTCTATAAGCATTATAGACAGCTATGGCTGATAACGTTACGAAGATTGATATTTGATTATGCCGTATTGAATATATAAAAAGAAGGAAAAAATGAATGGAAAATCCTCCACTCTGGGTTTGGGGTTTTATTGTAGGCGTAATAATAGCTGGTAAGTTTGTCTATAGATGGCAAGCAACAAAGCACCTTACTAAAGAAACTAGAGAAAGAAAAAGCAAGTCTGACGATAAAACAAATGATATGTGCAATGATTTTTATGACAATATCAAGAGGAGTAACAATACCAGAAATGTCAGAGTTCGTAAATACAGTCCCAGATATTATTACAAGGATTACTTTACAATAAAGAAGAAAAACAAATAATTACAATCTCTGTGGCCAATGCGTTGCAGATCGTAGCTCACTATTTGATATGATAAATCTTTCATTTCCAAGTCTATAATTTCAGAATAGTCAATTGATTCTTTTTTCTGTACATCATAAATGCTGTTACGAGTTGTTTGATACTTCAAAATTAGGTATTATTTTTAAATTATTTTTCGGATAGCTTGCAGAGGTTCCATTAGACTTCATAAATTGATAAAATTCTCTTATAAGATTAGCATTGATAGGATTGATAATTGACCTTTCAATACTATCGAGTAAAGTATCAGTCTAATTAGCATTGCTATGAATAAATAGCATGTTGTCATGTTTTTCTTTATTACATTACTATGGTCAGAAGAAGCATATGAAGTCGAGTAGTTAGCGGGCCAGTCGGTCTCCGTGCCGATATCGGTAGTAAAATAAGGTTCCTATAATAAGAGAACATAGTTATTTATAGGTCTTTAGGTTCGAAGTTCTTTCAGATAGTAAGTGAATTGAAATGTACTTGAATTCCTCATCGTGTAATTTGGTTGTTACGTTGCTCTACTGATCTAAATAGACAGGTGGTGGTACAACAGATGGAAAGTTACGCTAGATAGCGAATATTGCCAAGATTGAGTGCATTAATTATCTAAAAAAAGAAAATGTTATCTGAACTTAAGGTACCACTTCTATCTGTCCTACCATATTGGGATGTAGCCTACAAAAGTAAGAAAAATCCCCTGCAGAGGTGAACTTGTGTGAATAAGTTTTAGATGGACTTATCAGAGATGTTAAACCTGAATCAAATACTTGTCCTGCATTGGGACTGTTAGGTACTCCTGATGTAACCGTGTGTATATTATTGTCATTATTAGTCCAAACAACAGTACCACCGACTTTTATCTTTATATGATCTGGTGAAAATGCTTTGTTGCCCAATGCAGTTGCTCCTTTCATAATTGATACTTGTGCATTATTTGTGGACGAAAGAGAAGATCCGTTCCCATGCTTTTCCATTCCCATTCCTCCTGTCCCTCCACCTCCGCCGCCTCCCATCATCATTCCATGATGTTCTTCATTTGTACCTGGCGTTGTCGCTAGTGTCGTTACCTTTCCGTGTGGATCTGCCTTTTGTAAGCTCTTAGTCAAATTCATTTGCCAATCATTCATGTTTATAGACTTAGTAATAGCAATGTCCTTTCCATCTATTGCATTAGGAGAAGCATTTGTTACATTAAAGTATCCCATTGCTCCTCTCTCTTCAGGTATTCCATGATAATGGAATGTAAACTTACCAGGCCACGGCCATTTTACCTCCAATATTGCAGTATTGCCAGATGCTAGCTCCCATGACTGCACCTTGAATGTTGGATTCTCCAATATTCCGGAAGGATACACTTTGAACAAGCTTCCATGTATGTGCATGCCATAAGCTGGAGATAGACCAAGGTTAATCAGGTATATTCTCACGGTTTCGTTGGTTCTAGCAGGAAGTGGGTGTTCCATATATTGTTCTGTATAACCGTTGAACATGTAGTATTCTGGAAGTGGATTTAATTGGTTTTGGGTATCGTATTCTCCACTAACAAAGACATATTCTCTTGCAGGCGGTAATGGAGCTTTAGGATATACTATAAATGCACCATACAAACCCATTCTTACATGCTGCATTACTGGTGGAACATGGCAATGATATGCTAAAGCACCAGCTGGTTCTGCTATGAAATCATAAGTATATGTTCCATTGGGTGGTACCATCTCAAATACACCATCTTCTTGGCTAGGATGGTCACCATGTAAATGAACTGTATGAGGAAGAGGTGTTTTGTTAATAAAGTGAATTATTACTCTATCACCTTCAGTTGCTGTTATAGTGGGCCCTGGAACAGTACCATTATAAGTCCAAGCATCGACACGAAGTTGAGGAGCTATTTCAAGTGTAGTATTTTGCGCTATCAAAGTATATTCATGAGTCTTTGGTTGCTGTTGTATTGAAGAAGATGAGGATGATGGCAAAGGTAACTGATTCTGCTGTTCTGATTTTTGGTTGGCGATAGTATTAGTACTTTCGCCTATATTATTCGAACTTGGGACTGATGAGCTAGGTTGAGCAAAAGCAGTATTAGAGTTATTGCCGAGAACTGTCATCATGGTCGTAACATTCGATAAAAGTATGCTTAAGACCGTTAAAGAAATTATTCTCCTTTTTACAATGAATGTAAAACGGCTACACTTTGTACTAACCATATTACAGTTTGAATCATACTATTTGGATTAATAATTATATCGAAACAGTATATATTTGGTTGCAGATTATTTTTTGACCCACCCAAAAACATAATATCGCAAAGACTAATTTTAATATGAATCTATAATCGTACCCTTCATTCCGTCAGCTGAATGTGCAATTTATTAGCATATGAGCAGCCAATTACGTAATGGGCAGAACAATTCCTTCATTTAGAATGGCCCAATGTCTTTACTTCATTATCGAGCCACTCCACTTGTATTGAAAGCTTCTTAGACCATCAGTTTTGCTAACAGTAGCAAGAAGCTTAACAACGTCTTCTGGGCTCATATGTTGAGCTTTGGCTAGTCTATATAACCTTAGAAAAGATATGATATCATCCTTAATCTCTTTATATACCATAGCAAGACTATGTTGCTGTCGTAGTTTCCAGAATTCTTTATAGAATCTAGCAGTCTCAGACTCTTTCAAGTCTAGTCTAATTGTTACTTCTACAGGATTTGTGCCTTTGGAAAAGAGTTTGTAGACCTGAGTAGATGGAGAAGATTGTTTATTATTATCTCCATCTTTCTTTTCTACAAATTTAGCCGCTTTATCTAGAATAAACTCCAATACCGCGAGGAGAGATTTTACCTCTTTGGCTGCCTCTCGATAGGTTTTGCCCTGGCTGTATAAATCTGATACGAGTGGTTCTTTTTGCTATCTAGTTAATATTACCATAACTTTATTCTATAAGATATATATAGATGCAAAGTTAAATCCTTTTTTCTTGTTATGAACTTAGATATCATGCTCATCTGGTATCTTCTGTTATCGGATCTGCACTCGTATCTTGGATTAGATAGGGGCAAATGTGCTAGTCTAATTTATTGTAACGATATCTTGTTATAGTATCAATTATTTGTTTTTATTGACTATGCATGGAATTAAAACCGTTAGGCACAGCTGAAAGTAAGAACAACTGTTAAAGAAAAAAAGATAGAATTGTAGAGATTTAATCCTAATCCGAACATGCTGGTATTATGAAGCTAGAGCATGATGAGTCGCAGAACTGAACGCCGACTCCGCCTAGCGAGTTGCTGCCAAGCGGTTCCTAAATGGAGATCGTTTTGCATTGCATATTACTGCGATTTGAGAGATGACATGTCGATAGAAAAACGATACTTTATATCGGCACGTAACATTCTCTGGTAAGCTTCGTTGACTTTCTGGATTGGGATGACTTCTACATCAGCGGTGATATTATTTTTGCCGCAAAAGTCAAGCATCTCCTGCGTTTCTGCGATACCTCCGATGTTTGAACCAGAGAGGCTTCGACGCTTCATTATAAGACTAAATGCCGCTACGGCCTGTGGCTTGTCCGGTGCACCGACAAGGGTCATGTTACCATCACGGCGGAGTAATTGTAGATATGTATTAATGTCATGCTCTGCAGAGACAGCATCCAGGATGAAGTCAAAGCTGTTTACGTGTCTGCTCATCTCATTGGCATCTTTTGAAATGACCACCTCATCTGCACCTAGGTGAAGCGCGTCTTCTTTTTTGTTGGGTGAAGTAGTAAACACTACTACATGTGCTCCAAATGCATGCGCAATCTTTACCGCCATATGACCTAGCCCACCCAGACCTACCACGCCGACCTTCTTACCTTTAGTAACACCCCAATGCCGCATAGGAGAGTATGTTGTGATTCCGGCGCATAGGAGAGGTGCAGCGCCTGCTAGATTTAGGTTGGAAGGAACACGTAGAACAAAGTGCTCTTTGACTACAATATTCTCAGAATAGCCGCCGTAGGTTACGCCTCCAAGGTGTACATCAGGAGAGTTGTAGGTGAAGGCCACATGCGGACAATACTGCTCAAGACCAGCCTGGCACTCAGGGCAATTTCCATCGGAATCAACCATACAGCCGACTGCAGCAATGTCGCCAGGCTTGAACTTGGTGACTGCGGAGCCGACCTTGCTGACACGACCAACGATCTCGTGTCCAGGAACACATGGATAGACAGTAGGCATAGCGCTCCACTCATTACGGACGGTGTGAAGGTCAGAGTGGCATATGCCACAGAAAAGAATTTTGATTTGAATATCGTGTTCGCCCGGATCGCGTCGTGGGATCGTGACAGGAGAAAGGGGTGATTCCGCACTCGCAGCAGCGAAGGCCTTCGCTTTAATCTGACTATGTGCTTCAGAGCTAAATTGCGTTGTTGTCATGGAAGCATCAGTGCAGTATCATATATAGAGGCTTAATCAATAAGCCTGCCGTTTAATAATGACTAGAAAACCTGTTCCATCTTTTCAGACGCTATACGATTTGTTAATCTTGGGCAAAGAATTCAGAGACATTAGCAAATTGATTGCCGGCCGGAGAGGGTATTTTTTGCAATGGATTGTAGTAGCGGTCTAGTACTTGTCTTAACGAGCCACCTGATATTGCTCGTCACTGACCTTCTTCATCCAGTCAACAGTCTTGCCATCGAGCTGTTCCTGAATGGCTATGTGGGTCATGGCAGTGATAGGTGCGGCACCATGCCAATGCTTTTCACTTGGCGAGAACCAAACCACATCACTAGGACGAATTTGCTCGATAGGGCCATCCCAGCGTTGAGCTAAACTGCAACCAGACGTAACGATCAGGATCTGACCTGGTGGATGGGTGTGCCATGCGGTACGGGAGCCAGGCTCAAACGTGACA
The DNA here is from genome assembly GCA_025936955.1 of Nitrososphaeraceae archaeon. Taxonomy (GTDB): domain Archaea; phylum Thermoproteota; class Nitrososphaeria; order Nitrososphaerales; family Nitrososphaeraceae; genus JAICSL01. The sequence goes on along the minus strand of JAICSL010000008.1, from coordinate 1,269 downwards.
ACGGCGCCGACCGCCCGCGCTGGATTGTTTGCTTGGAACAAGGGATCAATGCGAACGGTGCCTGTGAAATACTCAGTCGAACCTTTGGTAGAAGGTTGTGAACCGTTTCGTTTAATATCCATTTTCTTGAGTCATTTGTGTGGCTTTTTGAATGTTATTATTTGTTACAACATGGTGGTTGAATAATATCCTATATAGTTTGTCCATTTGACGGTGTCAACTCTATAATCAACCCATCACTCCATCCATATTTTGTATTCATGAGACTAGCTATTTCCTCCGCTAATTTATGCTCCGTATGTTTATTGACTGTTCGTGCAACACCTTCAAATAACTTTGAGTTTACAGTAAATGTAACTCTTTGATCATGTATAATATTTTGAACCCAATGGGATTTCTCTTTATGTTCTGATACTACATAATATTTGTCAGCATAAGATACAAACCATATCTCTATCCTATGCTCACTTCTAGTTTTCCATCCTTTTGTAGTCAAATATATAAACTGCTGCTCTTGTTCATTGTTCATTAGGTTCTACTACTCTAAATGTCAAAAATGAAATAATGTATGCATTTATAATTCAACTAGCTTTATAGATATAACAAAAAAGTTGAATTATAACTTTGGGAGAAGCGAGAAGGGTTCTACAAGACACAGGCTAGAGGAAGCAATATATTTTTATCGACAAATGAAGATAACATTAGAAGACGATAAGATTTTTAGCTTTAATCTTTCAGCATTCCTAGAGGCTGCTAGAAGCGTAACTTGGATCCATGAAAGTAGAGTTTGCGCATGCAATAGGATTTGAAAGTTGGTACTAGGATAAGCAAAAATCAATGCAATATGACGACTTTGAATTCTTTAATGAAATCCTGAGAGCTACTGTTCACATCAACCGTATAAAGCCAAATAAAAAAGTGTCAATTGGCATTTTCAAATCAATTTGGATTAATGACAGCGTGGATAGAACGGTCAATAGGTATTGTAAATCAGATGGAAAGTACTCATCGCAACAAACAAAAAAGGTAGTTATATCTAATGACCTATCTTCTTCAGTGTTAGCAGTGAAGGTAATGAAGGTAGTGAAGGCTATAGAAGGTGAGTTAGTATTATCCTACTTGCTGGCTTTATATTATAAGAACTATTTATTTTGATATATGTATTATATTAATTTGTTATAGATATGATATTTATTATGAAAAATATATTTTTAAAATTTTGATGAATTCTAATAAATTTTATTATTTGGGATGTGTGGGTGGGTGGAT
>JAICSL010000029.1 GCA_025936955.1 Nitrososphaeraceae archaeon | reverse complement strand
TGCTTTTATCTGATTGAGTGGTGCTGTGGAATTATTTTGAACTAGGCCATTTAGAGTCCAGCTTCCAAATACATCCTTTGTAAGATTAGCAGCTAATATCTTGAAGTTATTAGCAGATAAAACACAGTTCTGATCTCCTGCTTGTCTGCATAACTGTATGGTATCAAGAGGAATCAATGTACTGTTGATTGTTGCTGTTGGTGGCTGCTGTTGAGATTGTAGTTGCAGCTGTCTTAGTATATCTGGATTAGTCATTATGAAAATCCTGATATAGTTTTCTACTATTGAAGATTCGTGTTTGATTATTGTTTTAGTTGTTGTATGGTGTTCGTTTGATGAAGATGGTGGTGGGTTAGAAATACCATTTTGATTTGGCTCTGCTGTTTGTTGTACTGCAAAGTGACAGTTGTCATATTCGCCCTTCGCCATAACTCCTGAGCAATTCCCATCAGTACCAGCTAGTTTGTAATCACTTGGTAAGGAGATTGTTGTAGAGTATTTTCCCGGACCAAGGTGTACTTCTCTACCTTCCTCATCGTCTCCCGAGTAGAGCTGAAAATGATCAGGAGTAGGATTATTTCCTTTTACAGTTATTGTTCCTACTGTAACTGGTGGTATAGTAGCAAATGATCCATTCACAAACTTTACGGATTCTGCAACGTGCAATATTTGTTGAAGTGGCGGTGGACCATTGATATGACAGGTTATGCTATCACCAGCTTTAGCACTTCCAACACATTCATTATAATGGGTTGCAGGACCGAAAATATAAGAAACAACATAATTTCCTGGGAGGAGATATCTTACACTTGTTTTGCTGCTAGGAAAGTCTGCGATATGCCTAGGGTTTTCTGTGATATGTATCACAAAATCAGAGTATTTGTAATCTTGTCCCAAAGTAAAATCTATAGTCAGCTTAAAATAGCACTTTAAAAGATCCTTGCTAGAACATACTAATGGGTCAGAACCATTAGTATTGGTATTTGCTATAGACTCAATACTCTGATTACTTTGATTGGTGCTAGCCAGAGATTGAGATGTTTGTACGGTTGGTATTATCTGATTGTCATTTGAAGTATTTGACTTTTCTTTTTTTAATGGTGTTTTAGTTTTTGTTGTCTTATCCGTAGCAGTAGAGGCGTCTGTTGTTTTGTCTTTGTCCGTTTCCGTAGTAGTTGTTGTTGAGGGAGTAGAAGTATCTGGTTCTTCAGGGTCAACCTTTGTCGCTGTTTTTGCAAAAGATGGAGATATCATCTCCCCTTGCAAGCAAGCTATTGATAAGGTTGATAGAAGAAAAACAGATAAAGTTATGATCGCATGTATTTGTTTATTCAAGGTCTACTTTACTGCGGGCAATCTTATCTTCTTTATGGTATCTATCTACAATAAAAATTTACAAGAAATTTAGTGAAGCCAGAATTACTTCCTTCTTGTTGTATACTGTTACTACTACGCATTAATATAAGTATCTATGGACGTACTTTTTGATGTATATCGCATTAGCGAAACAAAATATGGCTACTCCACAATGATACAAGCTGACTACATCTTGGTATCATTGTCTGTATATTCATGGAGTGAAGAATAAAGCTAGAGTTGTATATTTTATACAACAATAATGTAACATGGTTGCTTTCTCATTTAATTTAATATTCACATTCTTAAAAGAAACAACAAAGGAAATATTAATTAAATTAACGTATCTGGAGAAGATAGTATCAAATAAAATACGATTGGATAATAAGTGTCCAATATTAATTAGTTATTGAATAGCACCAGAAGTAGTATTATTTGATAACATAATCAGATCTCCAAATGTTTTACCATTATCATTGCTTACTCTCATTACTGGTTCGTTTGTTGTTTGATTGCGTTCCCACCAGCTGATATACACATTATTTCCAGATGCTGCTATTGACACATCTTGAGATTGTGCATTAGTTGAATTGCTCAAGTTCATCTTATCTCCAAATGTCTTTCCATTGTCTGTAGAAGCTTTGAACATTACTTCATCGTTACCTGTTTTATTAGACCACCATGCTACATAGACATTATCTCCAGACGTAGCAACTGGCGCTGCTGCTTTTCTATCTCCTGTTCTATCTTCTACTGGCATTATAAATGCCTCTGCTCTCTGAAATGAAGTTAATATCGTTGTTGTAGTTACTACCGTTGCTGTAAGAATCGCTACTATGACAAGTACAAGTTTGGTGTAACTGTCCCCCATTTTTACTCATTTCAAATATGTATAGTGGTTCTATTTAAGGAATCTACGGCTTGATTTAGAATGCGATAAAAAGAAGTGTCTGAGTGATTACTTATTTTGCTGATAGCATTATCAGATCTCCAAAACTCTTACCATTATCTGTACTTATTCTCATTACTGGTATGTTAGACGTTTGATTATGTTCCCACCATGTTACTGCTATTAGATCTTCATCAACATCTATCATTTGATCTATTGCATCAGCATTAGGAGAATTACTTAGATTGATTTTATTTGAAAATGTCTTACCACTGTCTGTAGATACAATAAACATTAGTTCTCCATTATTGTTTTGTGTTCCTCTGTCAGTACCCCATACTACGTATATATTTTTTCCAGATACTACAACAGGTGCTTTTTCTCCTCGGGGATTCGGATTAGGGTCTGTCCAAGCATATGATGATGGATTTAGCAACGATGGACTTGCTGCAAGCGATATAGCAGCAAGAATGGCAAATATTAGAATTTCTAGACGTATAGGTCTTTTACCACTATTACTATTATTCATATTTTACTCTTTGAATGCTTCTATATAATGAAAACTCAATCTGGTATGCCATAATTAACAGAAATCGAATAAATAGAGTTTAAAGAGAAATTTTTTATCGAAATAAATGAATCTGGTTATTAGAGTTTATCTTTCTAAAACTTTACATTAATTAAATCCTAACTTCTGGTTGTCTCATTATATTTTATCTGCTATTAGTAGTTGTTTTTGTTGCCCAAATGAGAGCGGTCGTTTTAGCAGAAATGTTACAGAGACTATAGAACATCATTTCTGTCTAGTCTAGCATATTTTAGATATATTGTATTTTTATTCATTCCAGTGAGGTTTGCATCTCTTAAATCTGCTCGTACAAAAATTGTTTCCGACGTTTTACTATTGGTTATATTAGAGCCTTCAAGATTAGCGTAAATAAAATTAGTCCTACTTAAATCCGAATTGACTAGATTACATTTCTTCATCTCATAGAACATGAATAGTGCATCACTCAAATTTGCCCCTTCAAGGTTTGCAAAACTAAGTTGAGCTTGTACAAAATTAGTCCTAGATAGATTGCAGTACGATAAGTTGGTCTCAACACACGAAACACCGTTAAGATAGGCTCCAGAAAGATTCTTACCTGATAAATCCTGACCAATGATATCCAGCCTTACGGCCAGATTTTTCATCCTCCAATGATTAAAATCTTGTATTTTCATCTCATATAGAAGCTTAATACCTTCACCAAGTATAATGCGCTCACGTTTATTGTTATAGTTGATAGCCATATTATACGATATCCTCGCTCACGTTTGTTCATTGAGTTAATTTCCTTTTAGCTTCGAATTATGGCTACTTCGAGTTTTGACATGTCTTAGTTCTGGTCATCACTGTTATTATTACCAATATGACATGAACCTCTGTCATGTAGTTTTGAAAATCGATTATAAATGAATCTCACAGTCAGTTTTCCTCCAGGAAGGTGATTGATTATCGGAGATATTATCTTGCCTCCAGGTAGTATCATAGCTATCAAATCAAGAAGGGCTTCAGATCCACTCTTTGCTTCGCCAGTTGGGGAAATAAGATGAAACGATCTGTAACGTAAAGGAGCAGAAATCCTATCAAGCATACCCTGTTGATTAGCTACAGTTAGCGAGGTAAAATCTATTTTCTCATTTCTATCAAGACTATCAACTATATGTGCAAATCTAGTACATGGCCCACAAGCTGCATCGTATGCCAAAATATACTTTGAAGATGAGGGTTTGCTATCGAGTTCGCTTAACGGCTCTTCATTTTGAAATCCTTCCACCTGAGAATAAGCATTCATCAGCAGTAACATAGCAAACTTGAATAAAAATTCGTTTAAGTTATAGCTTAAAAGATTAATCAAGTAAATTAACATCTATAAATACAACTCTGTATTGGAGTTATTTGTGATAAGCGCAACTAGAAGGAAATCAGGTTGTGTTTACAGAAATTATAATGTTCATGTCATAATTTATCCAAATACGGAGGCACATTAAATGAGTTCTGATAACAATAATAATCCAGCCAGCAACAAAAAGAACAATAATAATATTCCTCCTGAAAGGTTCATGATCATAGATGGACATAAAATAAAATACCTTGACTATGATCGCCAAGTTAAACGATTTTCCAATCTACACCCAATATTAGTTCTACTGCATGGACTTGGAGCCTCATATGAAAGATGGCTAAATGTAGCTCCTATGTTATCCAAGTACTTCAGAATAATAATACCAGATGTTATCGGGTTTGGCGAAAGTGACAAACCTATTGATGAATATAGTACTGTTTTTTTTGTTAGGTTTTTAAAAGAATTTTTAGATAGGCTGAATATCGACAGACCAATTATATTATGCGGACATTCATTTGGAGGATGTTTAGCAACAGAATTCGCTATTGCATTTAGTAATAGAGTAGAAAAACTGGTTTTAGTGGCTCCTGCAGGTGTAACGCAGTCTTCAACCCCTGTATTTGATCAATACGTTCTTGCTGCGCTATATCCGACCTATGAAAATGCACTCAAGGCATTCGTGAACACGGCTTTTGATCCACGCTTTGTTACAGAGAAGAGTGTTATGGATTTTATAAAAAGAATGATGCTACTTAACGCAAAGTATGCATTCATGTCTGTCTTGCTAGGAATAAGGTACTCATCTAATCTTCAGAGTAGATTACCAAAAATCAAATCTCCAACACTGATAATGTGGGGGAGAAAATGACAAAATGACGCCACCGCCGGATGATAAATACATACAGGACTACCGTGAGAAAATCAGTATTAAGAAAATAAATCACTGTGGTCATACACCGTTTGTTGAAAAACCAATTAGATTCATTGCAATGCTTCTAAAGTTTCTTTTGGGAAAAGATCTTTGCTCTCAGCTATCTAGACAGATGACGGATCAAGATAGAGAAAAGGAAAAGAATGTGCATATGTGTGAAGAATGCAATAGATGAGTTCTGTCTGGCTGTTTAGTTGAATGTCCTTCAGATAGATGCCAGTATGATGATATAAAGACTTTTAGAATTCCAAAATGTACACTCTGCTAAATTATAAGAATCGAGCTGACAGATTATGAACAAAATCCATGATTGCCATCCAGAAATGTCATACTACTATACTATAAGGATCGGTTAGCAGCTGATGAACGAAATAAATAAATAAACAGGTAGGCATGATCTTTGTTTAAGATAATAGAAAATAAGCTAGCTACGCAAGGCATAAATGAATTTAGTTATCGTGAATTAAAAGATGTAGATCAAGAGACTGGGGGAATAACAGATATAATATGGCCTGTTGCCGATGTGCGAGATCTATATGATGATGATGCTAACTCTCTAGAAGATTATGATAAAAAGATTGATCTTGCATAGGAATTAATGCAAAAACATGGCAGAGTTGTTATATGTTGTGTAGCAGGAATATCTCGTAGCAATGCTATAGCAGATGGTGTTCTAGTCAAATATGGTGGAATGGACTTGTATGATGCATGGACTTTGGTTAAGGATAGAGTACCTATAGCAAATATAAATCCAAGCCACATTTCGAAATTAAAGAGATTATTCAATGTTACTTTACCTTAATATTATGAACATAGTATATTTTGTCAATCAAATTTAATGCGAAAACGTATATGCAAATACTGTGGTTGGGATATGGATGATCCAGATCTCGAAGTACTAGAGTTTATGCATTCTGAATGCTGGAAGCAATATCGCAGCCATAACGAAGTTTACCCAATGCCTAAATATGCTTGATCATGTCGTATACAGTTGGGAAAGATATGTTATTATTGTACAAAAGATATTGTGGATAGGTTTTATCATTTTGCTACTTGCTGAGATGGAACAGCAAGATCGTCAAGTTCAGTGGCGAAGAGACAAAGTGCAATAGCTTTGTAGCAAAGGCTACAGCCAAGACATCCATGATCTTGGAAATTAAAGTAGCCAGAGCATACAGGGACACATAATGTCTTGGCATTTGAAATATTGTTTCTATCGTCTATAAACCTGGTCTTTGATACGTCTATAAGATGATATTCTTTTCAAATTAGACTCAATTGAATTTTCAGCTGCATCCCTCTGGGGCTGAATCTGTGCATATCAGCAAGAATGAGTTTTACCTATCCTGTATAATACTAGTTACTGGATATATTTTAGCCAGTCCACCCTGCCCATTATCTAATACATATGCACCAGTAACTATAACATGAGTACCTACAGGTGGGATCGTAGTAATATTTTGATTGAAACCCTGACAAGTTGGCATAGTGTTTGCTTGCATTATTGCTTTTTCACATACTGGTTCTACTATCAAGTCACCAAATTGTCTATTTATATTAGTAGAAGGTATCAAGCTAGAAAATTCCTGATCTACTTTTAGTCTGATATAAAAATTACCGTTTACTTGTGAATTTATACTTTCGATTACACCTGAAACATTTTTACAAGTATTGATTATTTGTAATTTAGAAAGATTGTAAACATGATTCCATGCAGTAATGTCACATTGACCTGGTTGTAATGATAAAGATGATGGAAATGGTTGTATTGAATTAGAAGATGTTGCTGGTGATATTGATGTATCAGTCGATATTGACGTAGATGATGAATGATGTGATTTAGAATGGTTTGATTTTTTTGTCATCTACATAACAATAATATCTCTTGAGGTCACCTAAATCATATGATGGTCTTTCTTTATCTAAGTAACAAGTTAGGAGAATCAGTATGCATATCATTTTTGCATCCTATATATTCAAAGTTGTCCTATATAATAGAGTAATATGAGTCAAAATAATAATGGAAATCAGAATGCAAGTCAGTGGTCCCAAATTATTGGGCAAATTTTAGAGAGATTATCAGATACTAATATATCTACTACGATTGGTTTTGATCATCTCGAAGTCGATATCCCAAGAGCAACAGGTCCTGACGGCAAGGACCTAGGCAGTGCCAAGTGGGTGATTGATGGAAAAATTCTATGGACAACGCAAGCATCTAAGAAAGAATAATGGATGGGAAAAAGCACTATTTTTTATTATACGCTATCTGTTTAGCCAGTCTAGTATAAAGTTGAAGATGTTTCTTTTCTTCTAGAATTGCTTTTACTTTAGCTGAGAATTTACTGTCTGACTAGCTTTTTTGTCCTACCAGATTTATTTTCTAATGGCTTCTTTTTGAATATAAAATCTTTTAAAATTAGTTGTCCTACACTAATCTAGGGACCAATTTTAGCACAGATAGATGTTTGAACCCCCTTGGGACCGTCATAATCATTCAATCTAATGGTTAGGCAATCTTTAATTTCTCGCACTTTACAAAGTAGATATAAATATACAATATGACAATTGATATTCATGAATTTAACGCCATAGTCATAGTCAGTCATAGTCATCTGGTTCATTTCTATAAGATGATATTCTTTTCGATTTAGATTCGATTGAATTTTCAGCTGCATCCCTCTCGAGCCGGACTAATGAGTCCATTAAAAGGATAAAGCATTATAACATACATGTATGGATACCAAGAACATAATGTCTAAGAAAATAGTGACAGGGATAATTTTTGCTGCTATAATAATCACATCAGTAACAGTAATCAATGTCCTAACAAATTCAAATGTATTTGCACAAGAAGAAAAATTCACAGCACAGCTATCAGGCAAGCAGGAAGTACCACCTACAAACTCAAAAGCTACAGGCATTGCTGAATTCACAGTAATCGGACAAAGTATAAAGTTTACTGTGAATGCTTCAAACATAGAAGGTGTAACATCAGCACATATACATGCTGGCAAACCAGGAAAAAATGGGTTTATAATAGCGACACTATTCAAAAATAATTCTCCCACCAATAAAGTATCAGAAACTGGTTCAATAACATCCGACACAGGGGCATTTGAATATGTAACAGATTTGACTACTCCTATGAATGATGGTGAAACATATATCGATATACATACACAACAAAATCCAGGTGGAGAAATCAGGGGTCAGATAACTAGTAGTAATGGAGGTCACTAATCAGGTCGACATTTGTCTGATGTCACGGGATGATTAATTTGTTATAATGGTGGTTTCTGTTATCATAATCTTTGTTATCTCAGGGCTTTATATTTATGTCAAATTTGTTCTAATGTATGTTTATCAGAAATAAATTTTAACCACTATGAATCATTATAGATGAAAATGAAAAATGTCGTACATATCAAATGATCGAAACTACACTGACAGTAATGAATCAGGCGTTGGTGCAACATCGGAAAGAGTAGGAGAGGTTGCAGTGGAACCACCTACAAATGAGGCAACCAATAGGGACACAGCATCTAAAATGGCAAATCTACTCGAAGGTCTACAATTTCCAGCAACCAAGGAAGATATAAAAAATCACATAAATAGAAAGTCTCCAGCCAGGGGAAATAGAATCAATGATGTATTTGAGGCTGTTCAAAACAATCTAGAGGATGGAGTTAGATATAACAGTGTATACGCTATAGAACGAGCTGCTGGATTGGTCGAGAAGAAACAATAAATAACTTTAAGCTAATCTGTGTATATATTGATCTAACTATCATATGATCAAATTCTAAGGTTGACAAACAATTCCCAGAGAAGGAATTAAAAATTTTGTTAGGTGATTTGTCTAACCACCAATCTCTATTTTGAAACATGCAAAGTTGTAGTATGTTCTAACACTTCTTACCAAATATTGTTCCAGCTTGAATTGTAGAATTGCTTGGGATTTGTCTTCCTGGTAGAGTTATTACGGAAGCACCGATTGCACAATTATTGCCAACTACTGCACCAAAGTGACTTGTTCCAGTATCGAGAAGTTTATCATCTATTTCATACTTTACATTTTGGTTATTTAGCAATACATTAGCAGTACCTGAGTACCCTCCAAACCAAACATCTTTTCCTATTATGCTATCAAGTATCACGTTTTGATGTGCCATTTTATCACGACCTGCAAAATATGTTCGAGCAATTTCGCAATTAAATCCAATACTTGTTTCCTTTCCCAACATAGAACTTCTAATAAGAGAACTCATTCCAACAAAGCTGCCTTTACCAATGTAAGTGGGTCCTTTTATTTTGCAAAAGTCGTCAATCACAACGTCATCTTCAATTATGCATGGTCCTTCAATTATACTTGATTTGGCAATTGAAGCATTATGAGAAATTATCGTATGTTTTATATTATCATAAAGTACCTTTTGAATTACTCTCAAAAAATCCCATGGATAGATTACAGGATCGATTGTAAGAGAAGACTCTTGTTCCTTTGCTGGACCATGAATGAATGTATTTAAAGGAACTTTAAACCTTGTTTCTTTATTGAGCTCTGTTTCATTTTTTCTATTTAATAAATATGTAGTCAACGAAGAAATTCTATTAATATCATTATTTCTATTATATTCGTCATTAGAAAACTGCTCTACTCTAATAGAAGGAAAACTATCTTCAATTAGTTTAATAGCGTTAGAATGTCCTTCTGGAAGTATAACTGTATCAATACCAAGAATTTCCTTTGCTAATTGGACATTTCTCAGAATTATGGGCTGTCCAAACACTTTTAGCGATGTTGCAGGGCAATCATTATAATGAGTCATCAAAGATTGAAGATGATGATCTGAATTGTGAAATACCAGCTGCAATTTATCTCCCTCAACTACATCGATAGTCTATACTTAAATAGCCTTAGTATGAGTGTATAAAGACATATTCTTAATATATACATTGCATATTTTACACTAGAAGTTAGTTAACCCATAATTCTAAGATTTCCAAATATAATCATCAGTACCTTCAATGGTACTAGATGTCATCTCACAGATATTCAATTACAGCTAATTTCCTTTGTTCTCTTTTTATATTATTAATATTATCAACACCATATACTTCTATTATTCTAGTAGATGCAGTAAAACATACTAAAAACAAAAGTCAACCAGATTCCTCACAAGGAACAGAAACTCCAAATGATATAGATACAGGACAGGGCACAAATATACAACAAGAAGTAACTTCTAATAATCCTTCTTCGTCTGCAGATCATTTTTCTACAAGTAATTGGGATGGTTTTAGTGATCCAATCAGAGATAATAATAAGATGGTAATTTTGACATTCGATGACGGTTATAAGAGTCAATTTACTGTGGCCAAATCCATTCTTGACAAATATGATTTCAAAGCTACATTCTTTGTTGTATGCAATTACGTTGAAAAAGGTGCCAACGATCGTATGGACTGGAAAGACGTAACCCAACTACATGACGAAGGACATGATATAGAAGCTCATACCATGAATCACAAAGACCTGACTACACTATCTCTAGACGAGGTAGATTATGAACTAGGTCAGTCAAAACAATGTCTATTAAACCACGGAATTGATTCAACAATTTTTTCCTATCCTTTTAGCAAAGGATCAGATAATATAGACATAGTAAATACTGTTGCCAAATACTACAGCATGGCCAGAATAAACGATTTTCCTCTTATGTTTTTG
>JAICSL010000355.1 GCA_025936955.1 Nitrososphaeraceae archaeon | reverse complement strand
AGGGAACGCTTACTGGAAAGTTAGCAACAGTTAGTGAAGATGGAAGACCTCACGTTGCTCCAATTTGGTTTGTTCTAGACGGTAATGATATCATTTTGACTACCCATTGTGAATCAGTAAAAGCAAAAAATATGTTACGTGATCCTAGGGTAGCTATCTGTGTTGATGATCAAACACCTTTATTCTCCTTTGTAACTATATTTGGTATCGCATCAACAGATAAGAATTCGATTGACCTGCTCAAATGGACAACTAAAATTGCAGAACGATATATGGGAAAAGATAAGGCAAATGACTATGGAAAAAGAAATAGTACCGAAGAAGAGTTGGTAGTACGTATAAAACCTACAAAAATTATAGCCGAAAAAGACGTAGCAGCTTGGAAATAAAAGAATGTAGAATAGTACATCGAGGTTATTATCATGTTACTGATCGTGATTAGGTCTAGTTTTTTATTACCTTTCTACGAGGAGACTTTTATCTTTGCTCTTGGTAATTTCAACTTTCTACAAAAATATTTCAAAACCACAATTAATGTTACGGCTCTCAAATTACCTTCTATTTTATGACCAACAATAAAAAACATAATTGCTAAAAGCCACAGAATAGCTCCGCTTATATGAATTTGCAATCCATTTAGGTTGTTCCTGGAAATCAACAATACTATTCCTATAATATAGATGGGAGCTCCTATAGAGTGCAAAAATCTGTTTATAGGGTGTCTATGAGTGCTTTTTATCGCCTTAATAATGCTGAATGGCAATGACTATTATTCTGAACTGCTATCTATAAATATACAACTTCTATCGAGTATTTGTTCTAAGGCTATTAGTTATGCTATTGTAAGTATGTAACTAGAATAATGTCATTAGCCGAAGTAGTGGATTAGTAAGTATCGAAAATAAATAGAGATTGGGAATAAAATTAACGAAATCGCAATGATTCTAATATTCACAGTATAATGAGGGCGTCTAGATATTCTATTAAGTTGTGAATTTATTCTGGTTCATAACTTTTAACCACTTCTGATAGAGGAGTTCTTGCCCCACCTACTACTTTTATATCGACATCAATCTTGCCATCTTTAACCTCTATTATATTGTATGTATCTTCAAATACCCCACGATAGCGCCATGAGCAAGCTGTTCCTGCATAGGCTATTTGCAATGATCCTAAATTCCAAAGCCACGGTCTATGCTTGTGACCACAGAGCACTAGGTTTACCTCGGATTTCAAACATGCCCTTAGAGTGTCTCCTGCATCAGAGATGCCAACAACGTTAGTGTAACCTGTATCAGGTATTGCAATTAGATGATGATGCATCGCTACTATCTTTGTTTTATAGCATGTATATTTGTCAAGAGTTTCTTCCATCCATAGGTTTTGTCTATGCCCTACTTCGCCTTCGTCTCTATCAGGCCTAGCAGTCGCAAGAGTAATTACTACCGCGTCACTTTCAGTAAATTCATATACTTGCCTTGTACCTGGAAAGAATTTTCTGAACAATAAGTAGCCAGTATGCCGATAATCATGATTTCCAGGGAATACTATGATATTTGAACAATTGAATTTGCTAACTTCTTTGCGAGCCTGTGTGAATTGAAATAACAAACCATCATCTGTCAGATCGCCTGATATGATAATCGCATCTGGTTTCAGATCATTATTGACCTCTTCTACAATAGTGTTGAAGGCATCTTGTTTGAACAGACCCCCAATATGTAAATCAGAAATTTGAACAAATCTCATGTTTATCTATATAATTGAAACCTATTAAATAAAATATCTACAATACCCGTGATCTATAAAATGATGTTTTTGGAAAAGTAATTTTGATGGGGTGTCTGAAAGAAGAATGGATCATAACTTGTTCGCCTTTATTCAATCGAGCAATATTCATTTTAGTACTGTCATCTAACATAGAGTAATAATTATGCATAGATAATTCACTTATTCCTAATTTTGCGATAGTATGTAGCCCTGTACTTTGATGGAGCCTCTGGTCTGTTGCGCTCTTAAACTGCTGTGCAGAAAATAAAATAGTTCCTCTTGATCTTCCAGCAATTAATATCTTCATGATTTGTTCTGTTACTGGATTGGGCTTTACTGATGAGGAAGCAGGCATGAATCTGTTAATTTCATCAGTGCAGATTAAAATATACTTTGGTTGACTT
>JAICSL010000026.1 GCA_025936955.1 Nitrososphaeraceae archaeon | reverse complement strand
GCTCAGGTTGAATCAGATACAATGGAAAAGGTTAAAGAGACGATTACTTGGAAGTTACGAAAACTTAACGGAGTAAAATCTACCCTTACTATGATTGTTATGGAATGAAATGTCATGAGAAAATAAACAACGTCAATTATATCCATCAATCCAGATCAGGTTAAGCTTAAGGACAACTCCGGATAGCATATCGTAGTTTTAACAAGAAAAAGGATTGCCCATAAGATCTTTTAAGGCTACCTTGATAGGATAAAGATGTTTTGATAAGAGTAACATTAATCAATCCATTTGTACCATTTATCGTGTTTCAGTATGCGATTTCTAAAAAGAAAAAGAGATGATACTAAAGGGATCTTGGAATGCAAATATTGCAACATGAAGTTTGAGAACAGAGAACGATTGGAAAAACATACAAAAAAGGCTCATAGTGAAAAAGGTGGAGATATGCTAAATCCAAATCCATTTGGACTTTGAATTCAAAGAGATTGCCTCTTGTATATTAGTGGAACAGAATCTAAATAGTATGTTTCCAGTCCATGATGATACTGAGCGAATTCATGGGAGACCGTATGTAAATTATAGCCTTATTCTAGTCAATATAATTGTATTTTTATGGGAATTAATAGCAACAAATTTTTTTACTGATAACCACGCTATTTCGGAAATATTTCGCGGCTATGGTGCGGTACCGAAATCAGTTCTTTCTGGAGATATTGGAGCGATATTAACTTCTATGTTTATGCACAGCGGAATAGCTCATATTATTGGTAATATGATCTTCTTGTTTGTCTTTGGAGATAATATCGAAGATAGGTTTGGTCGTATCAAGTATCTGGTCATCTATCTATCATGGGGGATCGTTGCTGCATTTGTTCACAGTATTTATGCTGTCAATAGCGGAGCAGGAGAAATTCCTGCTATAGGCGCTTCGGGAGCGATCTCGGGAGTATTGGGTGCATACCTTGTGATGTTTCCTAAAGCCAAAATCTTTACTGTGATAGTAGCGTTTTTTATTACAACTATTCGTATACCCGCAATAGCATACATTCCTTTTTGGTTTATTTTACAAATAATCTTTGCATTATTAGGGCAATCAGGTGGAATTGCATATTTTGCCCATATAGGTGGTTTTGCTGCGGGGTTAGGAACCGGGTATATTTGGAAAGTCTTTTCAGTAAAAAATATTGTGTTATTTCCACCAAGAATAAATGATCGGCTAGTAAGGAAAGGAAGACCGAGACTAGAAGATCTTACACATCTTTCACCGCCTGAGGTTATTGAGGGAGCTGATTTCTATGAAATTATCGCTGAGCTCCGGGGAGTGCAGGATCCTTCTAATATTCAAGCTTTCTATGACCCTGTTTCCAAAAATGTTAGAATAACGACGACAGGTTCTCGTAAATATGAGATGGAGGCGAAGCTACCAAACACCGTCATAAATACAGAAATCGAATACATACATTACCTAAATGGAATTGTACGAATTCGTTTATCCAAATTGTCGTAGGAATAGGTTGTTGTCACGAAGGGAGGAATAATTCATGAACGGGAAAAAATTTTCGAGATAAAGTTTATAAGATATCTACGAAGTATTTCAGGTATATGACGCAGCAAACTCCTCCAAACAAGGGAGGTAAGATAACGCGGCGTGATTTCCTGAAATTGATGGCTGCTGCAGGTACAGTTATGACTTTTGTACCCTTCGTGGACTGGGGAAAATTCTTGCCTAATCCTCAAGGCAACATTGCTGCCAAGGCAAAAGTTGAACTATCTGATGGCTCCCAGGCGAATGTCAAAACATTTGCAGTTAACCATTCAGAAGCTATAATTTATCCAATAACTAAAGATCCTGTCTTAAATAAAGAGTCATTTAGAACGTGGCAATTTATCAGATTACCTGAAGAACTAGGAGGAAATAATAATGACCCCTCTGCTTTTAGAATGTATAGTATGGTTTGTTTACACCTTTGGTGCCTGTGGAAATATTGGCCGGAACCGGGACGAAAAAGAGGAGAATGTCCGTGTCTTTGTAGTATGTACGATCCCCTCACAGGGAAAGCTTTTGCAGGACCGGCATCTTTACAATCACCACCTTCCAATGTTCTTGCGAGACTAGACCTCGAAGTTGACAGCTCGGGAAATATATGGATATTGCCACCCAACTGGAGTCCTAATGGAAATGGTGTAGTAGGATTTGGGCGCTTCCTAAAGGCATAGAAGAGGAAGGTAAGAATAAGATATGACATATACATTAGAACGTGATAATAGTCTAGTTAAATTTTTTAAGTGGATCTATGGCGGCGTCGAGAGAACCATTTTCATGGGCATGAAGTTTACCCTCCCTGCAAGGTTTGTTAGTCCGCTTGGATTCTTAGGTATGTTAACTTTTGTTATTTTTATAATTCTTGGTATTACAGGAGCTCTTTTAATGCTATGGTACGAACCAATATTAGATAGAGCTTGGAATAGTGTACAAAATATCAATGACACCATACCCTATGGCTTTCATATGAGAAATATTCACTATCATGCATCTAACGCGATGGTAATGGTAGCGCTTCTTCATATGTATTATCAGTATTTCAGCGGAAGATACAAGATTAGAAATGAAATTCTGTGGGTTACAGGTGTAATTATAGGGGTACTTACAATTCTCGAAGCTTTTACTGGATATGACATTATATTTAGTGAGCGTGCGGAGCTTGCTATCTCTATTGCAGCTTCATTGACCAACTCAATCCCTGTTATGGGTCCTCAGATAAGGGATGCTTTCTTCGGGGGTGGTTTCCATGATTTCGTCTTAAGATTCTATTCCTTCCATGTGTTCTTTCTGCCTATCTTTTTGTTGGGACTTATGCTAGTCCACTTTCCTCGATTCATGGTTTTTGATTTGCCAATGGTCATGGCAATTTCAGGAGCTATTATGTTAACAGGAGGCGTATTTCCAGTTGATTTGGGAACCAAATTTGATCCTAGTGTACCCCCTGGTATCACTGTCCCAGAATGGTACTTGACTGGACTTTATGCATTTCTAAGAACCATGTATGATAAGTTTGTTACAGGAGTCGCTTGGCCTGGTCTTTTTATAGGATCTCTGTTGATTATACCATTTGTAGATAAGTATAAAAAATTTTCATGGAAAGATAGACCTATCATAACTGCGATAGGGATTACTAGTCTTGCTCAAATTATAGTCACAACATATTGGGGTTTTTACATAGACGATGATATCAAAAAATCTCTATTAGAGCGATTGGTAATTGATCCTATTTTCTTCTATCTTGTAATGATATTATTGATACCGCTTTCATTTGGATTTTCGTACATGATGATAAAGCTTGCTAAAAATGCTGAAGCTAACGCCAAAGTTCAGCCAAAGAAACCAACCGGAAAAAGCTCGATAACCATTCCGCAGAATTGGATTTATATTATATTTATTTCATTACTAGCATTTCAGGTTTATCTGAATATAGCGGCATATTATGCTGTCATAAATGGTATGAAAAACTTCTCTCTTTTTATAATTGGCATAATTATGCTCGTCTTCGCTGGGATGTTTCATATCTATAGGCATGGGAGAGCATTATCAAAAGCGCCACCGCCTAAACCAAAACCTGTCTCTCCACCTGCAGTTGGTAAACCACTTTCGCCACCCTCGGTGCCTTCTCCTCCTACACAAGATCACAAACCGTTAGCCCCTCCTCCAGTTCAGAAGAGTGTAAATACAAGTTCAATAACTACCACACCTTCAGCTACTACCAAGTCAAGTAGTACAAGTTCTCCTAAGAATACTGTTGAAGCAAAACTTGGGAATTCAGATCCGAAATTGGATCCTAACAAGTAAAGAATGCATCACTTCAGTCTATCTGTATCTCATCTGATTTATAATGCGGAGATTTGCAATCAACTCTCCTCCTCCGAATTACAAAATAAGCTTTATATGTGAAATAGTGTGACGTAAGAGGAGTAATATTCAGTGCAGGGCTTATCAACTCAGAACTATGCTGCGGGTATTAGTATTATCACATTCGTATTAGTTGTCACAATAAGTATGGCTTATTATCAGTTTATATATATTCCCGCGGTGAATGAAAAACCTATAGTAGCCGCTGCGATATTACACCCTCCTCAAACCACACAAATTAACATTTTACCTGGTTCTTCACAACCATCTCAGACTAAAAACTTTGAACCGAAACAAATCTCAGCCGATTTAGGTATGGCAAATAAAGTTATATGGAAAAATACGGATTCAGTTCCACATTCAGTTACGTCGGATACCAACTATAACGATCCGACATTCGGCAAATTTAACTCAATTTCTCATATAGGATTAGTTCCACCAGGACAAATATTTAATTTTACATTTACTCAAGCTGGAGAATATCCATATCACTGCGAACCCCATCCTTGGATGACAGGCAAGGTTAGTATTCAAAAAGGCAAATTCTAAGACTCATAGCCTCTTTTTAAATGCAACGAACCTTATTCTTATTCTGAAGTAAACGACAACTATGATTCTAACCAAATCGTATAGGTTAGGGGAAATCCATTCCAGTAACTAGCTATCAATTCTAAAAGTGTAGAAATCGGATCTTATTTTATTATTTTCACGTAAGCCAAAGCACTTGCAATCTCCTTGTTTTCTTGAATAATAGAAGTACGAAACTTTCCAGTCGACGAATCAGATACTGGAATATGACTTGTAACAGCAATAAATTCTATCTCTTTTTTATCACCAATATCGTCTTTAAACAAGGGAATCCTAGCATACGGATGATTTATCTTTCTGCCATTGATAAGAATATACCTAAAAATGTCGTTTGAATTTTCTATCTGAGAGTTGATTACTACGCTATCAAATCTTTCCTCATATTTAATAATTATTGTACCACGCAGACCCTGCTCAGATGATATCTCCTTTTCATCTAAATGGATCTCAATATCGTTTGGCATAGGACAAATAAAAGAAAGATAAGTATTATATTTATAGCAATCCTCAATATAAAAAAGAATTTTTAACTCGTCTCTAAAAATAGTATAATTCTCTTTAACGCCAAATCTACGTCCTAGGATAATAAATATTACAAGTTTAATAGTCCAATAATGTTTAATTAATCTGATTCAAGACCAATTGTGCGGCCAATGTATCCAACAAAATATAACTTATGTCAATGGGTATGGAGTAAGATATATCGAATGCTCAGCTTTGACACGCAGATCAGACGATAAAATACTCATTCTTCTGCATGGAATAGGAGCCTCAGCCGAAAGATGGCTGAATATTCTGCCAAATTTATGCGAACATTTCCGAGTTGTAGTTCCAGATATTGTAGGATTTGGTTACAGTGATAAGCCCACTGTAGAATATACGATGGATTTTTTTATTAAATTCCTAAATGACTTTTTAGAACAACTCCAAATTAAGAAAACAAGTATAATTGGATCATCGTTTGGAGGACATTTGGCAACAGAATTTGCAATAAGATCTTCGGCTCAGGTAGATAAACTGGTCCTAGCTGCACCCGCGGGGGCAATGCGTTCTTCAACCCCTGTTCTAGATCAGTATATCTTGGCTGCTTTGTATCCTACTATTGAGAATGCTCTCCGAGCTTTCAGCAATATGGCATATGATCCAATAATTGTTACAGATCATACTATTTTAGATTTTGTAAACAGAATGCGACTTCCTAATGCCAAGTACGCTTTCATGTCTACTTTACTTGGGATGAAAGAATCACCAAGACTTTCGGGAAGGTTATCGAAAATAGAGTCTCCGACTCTGCTTATTTGGGGAGATAACGACAGAATGATACCACTGCAATATTCAAGAGAATATGAGGAAATTCCTCAAAGCACAATTAAGATAGTAAATGATTGTGGTCATACACCATATGTGGAAAAGCCAATAATTTTCAGCAAAGTTATCTCGGATTTCCTATTATAATATGAAGATTTCTCCTATATCAACATTAAATAAATGGATCACCAAATTTTCTGGATATGAGCGAAAATGTCGACAGTGGTGATGCATCTGAAGCATTTAAAAAAGTGTTTGAAAAAGGAACAGATGCTCAGCGGGATTTCCTGAATAAATTCTCAACTATTCAACAAGATGTTGTACAAAATTTTTTTTCTATGCTACAGAGTTTGACCTACTACAACGCAATGTTCAAGACAACCGTCCAAACTGGGGGGAGAATCTCAATTCCTGAAGCAGAAAGGAAGGCTCTGAGGATAGAAGATGGGGATTTAGTACAAGTAATACTGATCCCAATTGGGAAGAAGCCAAAGGGTATCAATTCCAAATGACAAAGCAAGCAAGCAATTTCAACATTAGAATATGAATTAGTAGGAGCGAGCTTTAAGCCATTGGCCGACCTTTGGTAACACATTATTTTGAGAATAACTACTGGCAATAAGTCCAACATGCCCAGTGTGAAAGCGCATCAGTCGTTTGTCACTGCTAGAGACCGCTTCGTTTAATGGAGCGCTGCAGTTAGATGATACCAAATGATCTTCTTCTGCAACTATGTTAAGAAGAGGAACTTTGATCTGAGACAATTCAATATGCTTATCCCCGATCATGAGCTCATTACTAATAAGCAAATTCTTCTGATAAATGTCTTTTATCCATTGTCTAAAAGTCTCCCCTGCAATAGGGGGAGTATCATACAGCCATTTTTCTATTCTAAGAAAGTTTTGAACAAAAGGTTCGTTGTCAATGTTTTCTACTAGATTAAAATACTTATTTACTCCTTGTTTGAATGGTTTCAAGGCCGAATAACATGCATAGAGTTGTTCTGCAGGCAGATTACCTATTGCCTCAAACATCTTGTCAATATTCATATATCTGGACAGGTTGCCAATAACAGTTGTATCTTTCTTGGTATCAATCACAGGTGCTATAGTTGCCAAGTTTCTAATTTTTTCCTGATGTAATGTCGTATATATTACAGCCATTGTAGCCCCCATACAATAACCATGTAATGTTATTCTATCAACGGCATTTTTTCCCTTGATAAGTTCGACGCAGTCATCGATATAACAATTTACGTAATCATCAAATGACACGTATTTGTCATTAGATGTAGGTGTTTTCCAATCTATCAGATAAATATCGAATCCTTGGCTTAACAAATTCCGAATCCAACTTTTATCAGACTGCAGATCCAAAATATAGGACTTATTTATGAGAGCATAAACGACTAAAATTGGTATTTTTACCGTCTTGCTTACTAAGGGACGATAATGCAATAGTTTGTACATCTTGGTCTCCTCAATTATCTCATGGGGAGTATTGCCAACTTCGATATTACCAGCAGTATGGAGAATAGATCTAGTTTTATCTAATTTGTACGATAGTTCATTAAATTCTTTCAACATTCTTATAGAATCACTGTTTTGGTTTTCTTTTTGTATATTTGATGTAACCTCGTGATGTTTAATGAATGTTCTTACCTCCTGAACCATTTAATTTAAAGCCTCTATGTTCTTCTTCATTTCATAGACTGTTCTCTTGAGATCATGTACATCCTTTATTATTTCGTCTATCTCCTCTCTAGTCGGTAGGTTTAACACCTTGGAGTATATCTGATAAATCCTTTGTAAATTCTTGAACAGATCAAGCTGGTCGCTTGTCAACTGGCCATAGATAACAGCAAAATCCTTAGAATCAAATAACCCAGTGAATGCATTTTCTAATGCATTGATTATAATCTTCCTTTGGTTTTCTAAGTCTTCCTTGGAATTATATTCTTTGGGAGATTTTTCTATACTCTCATTTAATGCGATTTTATAAGCATTATTAATTTGTCTCCAATATTCTACTAGGTCCGTCTGGATTTGAGCTAATATCTTAACAGTATTAATTAATTCTTCTGAATAAGATCTAAATTCCTTCGAGAATGCATAAAGAGGACCAGCAGTAGGTGCTCTATTGAAATCAGACCACATATCAAATAATTTCGCTATTTGATCCTGCTGCAACTTAAAAGCATAATCTGGTTGCTGTTGATGTAATTCTTTGTCTTCATTTTTACTGGAACTATTTACCTCATCTGATGTAAACACAAGCTTTCACCTTAATTCCCTTATTATCATCTTGCTCTACCAAATTTATTACTATCCCATTATTATATTTTCTAATGCAACATTGGATATTAAGTATGTTATAGTAGATGGTTATAAAATCCTCGAGGACTGTATATCAAGAAATTCATGAATAATAACGAATCATTTTTCTAAGCCACGCGTTTTTTAATATCAATATTTTATGTAAGTAATAGTGAGTTGAGTTGACATGAATATCCTTATATTATCACAATGATTCATTGGCAATCTGTGAGTCTAGTAAATTTTATAGTTAGGATGTTATACTGTAAAACTAACTAATAGACTTGGGCTCGTAGCTCAGCATGGATAGAGCGCCTGCCTTCTAAAAATTGGAGACAGCCGGAAGTCGTGGGATCGAAGCCCACCGGGCCCGCTACTTTGTTATCAATAACGTTTTTAAGGGATCACATCCTGTTTTTCTACGAAATCATACATACATTTCTCTGTTTCCCTTCGTGAACAGGAGGATCTTTGTTCTCATTTTTTGTAAATATACATCGTTGTGCTAAACGATTTTAAGTGGCTTTGAATTCCATCTCGGTGTATTTAGTATGACGATAAACGACAGTCAACTTCGTAATCTGATAAAAAATGCACGAGAAGAGTCAACTCAACGCAATTTTAGCCAATCTGTCGAACTTACACTTGTATTAAAGGATATCGATGTAAAAAAAGGATTTAATCTTAACGAAGTCGTAATTTTACCAAATAAACCAAATCGTCAAGCCAGCATATGTGTAGTTGCTTCAGGTGATATGGGGACAAGAGCACGTAAGGCAGAAGTAGATAGAGTTATCGAACCAGAGGAATTAGATAGGATAGGCACAAACAGAAGGGAAGGAAGAAAAGTGGTAAAATCTCATGACTTTTTCATATCTGACACCGCTCTTATGCCAACAATTGGTCGCTCCCTTGGGCAATTTCTTGGTCCCAAGGGTAAAATGCCTACTCCACTTCCCTATGGTGCACCCATAGAAACAATTGCCGCCCGTTTCCGGAATTCTGTCCGTGTCAGGTCAAAAAATCAACTTAACCTTTCTGTAAAAATTGGTGACGAGAAAATGGATGATATGCAACTTACTGCAAATGCTGTAGCAATTATTTCTGCAATAGAGAAAAAGCTTCCACAAGGTGAAAAAAATATTCGAAATGCAATAATAAAGTTCACAATGGGCAAACCAGCAAAATTAATGACATCAAAAAAAGAAGACAAAGCAAAAAAGGTCTGATAATAGAATGACTACACAACCAACTATATCAAAACAATCTAAAACTTATCCCAAGAAGAAGAGGTTAATGTATCAAGAATTGCAAGAACTTCCAAAGAATTACAGTGTTATTGCACTCACGAATATTAATAAAGTTCGGGCAACACAGCTTATGGCTATTAGAAAAAAATTTCGAAACGAAATAAAAATTCGAATAATTAAAAACAAAATTACACAGAGAGCATTTGAAAAAATTAAAGACGTTCCTGGTCTTGAGAAGCTAAGTGAGGAATTGAAGGGTCAATGTGCATTAATGTTTACTAATATAAACCCATTCAAACTAAACCTGCTCTTTGACCAGAATAAAATTTTCTTGCCTGCAAAAGGAGGAGATATAGTTACCAAAGAAATTGTCATCCCTGCGGGTAATACTGGAATTTCTCCCGGACCAGTCCTCTCAGAATTTAAGGAATCTAACGTTTTGACCAGAATAGATCAGGGGATGATCTGGGTAAGCAAAGACACCGTGGTAGCAAAACCAGGCGATGTTATTCCTCAAAAACTTGCATCACTAATGAGCAAGCTTGATATCAAACCAATTGAGGCAGGCATCACCGTGAGTCATGCCGTATCTGAAGGTGTTTTATTCAAAGAACAGGAACTTACCATTGACCTTTCGAAGTATAGAAGTGATTTACAAAAGTCCATCCGGGAATCATTAGCATTGGCTATAGAGGCAGGATATATAACAGCAGAAACGATCAGTCTGCTTCTTGTTAGAGCACATTCTTATGCTATGTTCGTGGCTCAAACCTCGGCATACGTATCTAAAGATACTGCTCCCATAGTACTAAATATGGCAACGAACCAAGCAAATACCTTAGCAAAAATTCTACAAAATAATGGTTATAGTCCTGAGAAAGATTAGTCCCCGTCATTCCTGCTATAACCAGCGCAGATTATATTTCTAATAAAAAATGAAAAAGTAAAAGATCAGTTGACCAGATCTATATCAATTTTTGAAATCTTGAGATAGAAACAATGTTGATTCATATGTTATCCGAACAAAGAAGACAATCCTTCTAAGGCTTCTTCCTCTTTCTTCTCTTCTACCTTTTCCTCTGTTTTCTGTGTTGCGGCAGCAGGAGGGTTGCCTGCAGCTGTAGATACGGGAGCAGCACTAATAGAAGCCGCTGATTTTAATGCGTCGTCTATGTTGACCTCATTTAGAGCAACAACCAAAGACTTAACCTTTATGTCATCAGGAACAATACCTGTTGCCTTTATAATATTCTTTATATTATCTTCTGTTATGCCTTGCTTCAACTTGTGTAATAGTAAGGCAGCATATACGTATTCCATAATCAAAACAACTTCTAGTTATGCCATAATATAAAACTTTCAAATAGTCACAATACACTGGTGCTTCGTGCTACAGCATACAGATGCTCTTTTAGATCTTTTTCATACATTGAATTCATCTTACCTAAAAGTATCTCACGTGCTTGTGAACGTTCCTCTGACGTATTTGCTCTCAACACTTGTGCAAATAAGTCTGGAATATTCTCCCTTATCCAGCCATCAAGGACAAAGAACCTTTTTTCATTTATCCATACAGTTTTAGATACGTCCTGATCAATTTCATCGCTAAAATCTTCTGTTTCTACTCTGTCAATTAACATAAATATACAATTGTTTGGGTCGGGATTCTTAAGAACATCCTTACGCCTATCCTCTAATCTTCCTAATGTGACTCTTTCTATCAAACCTGTAGGCCGAATGATTGTGCCCCTAAGAACAATTTTATTTCCTCTCGTAGAACTGACTCTACCTATTATCAAATTATTAAAATCTCCGTCCTTTTGAACTACAAATACACAATCGCCAGGCTTGATACGGCCTCTTCCGAACATAATTTAAAGTTCTGCTATAAATTATATAATAATTGCTATTGTGTGGATTATAGATTAGCCAAGAAGTCTATTTAGATCTGCACTACTTTAGTACATATTTGATAAGAGATGTGAAATATTCAAAAATTACATTTATTAATGTAGACTACTAATCCTTATTCAGGTAAATTTGCAAAGATTTGATGAATTGGATATGAAGGTATTGTCAGAATTGACAAGAGATGCAAGTATTTCGGTACCACAACTTAGCAAAAAACTTAATGTT
>JAICSL010000400.1 GCA_025936955.1 Nitrososphaeraceae archaeon | reverse complement strand
AGACATCTTATCTGCATATTCACAATAATTGTATAACCTGCCTCCTGCTATTACTCTTTTTAAATTTAATATTATCGCTAGCTCTTTTCTAGCACTAAAGAGCATTGTAGCAATTCCCTGTCGCCGAAAATCCGGATGGATACAAATATCATCTCCATAAAGGCTATTGCCTTTAGGATCATGGGATCTAAAAATGCTGCGATTTCCAACAATATCGTACCATGAATGATCACGGTACTCAGGATTTAATGAAACAATTAAGCTACTTGCTGAACCAACTACTCTTCCATTTAATTCGGCACAAAATTGGCCTTCTGGAAATAAATTAATATGATCTTCAAGAAATGATGGTTCAGATACTATTCCAGTGGCTACATCTAAAAATGATTCTCTTTGTATAGTAACTATTTGGGAAATATCCTTTTCGCAGGCGTTTCTAATTGCTACTTTGTTAATGTTATTGTTATTTAGCATGATTCCATTGACAATAATGAAAATGAGATGATAAAAATATTATATTTCAAATCAATATGTAGATTACTACATTACTTATACTGAATAGTTTAGCTTGCATAGTGAAGGAATGTGATATAATTTTTAACGCTTTGTTTTAGCACTCCTTTTACAAAAGACTATATAATAATATATGATATATATAATAGCATAAGATTCAAAATCTACCGAGGAAGTATAATAATAATATGAATTACAACGAACTTAGCCCAGAAGAAGAGAGAGTCATTGTACATAAAGCAACTGAAATTCCCTTCACTGGCAAGTATGACGATTTTTATGAGGATGGAACATTTATCTGTATAAGGTGTAATGCACCTCTTTTTTCATCTAAAAGTAAGTTTGATGCCGGATGTGGGTGGCCAAGCTTTGATGAAAGCTTTCCAAATGCAGTAAAGCGCGTGCCTGATCCCGATGGGATAAGAACAGAAATAGAGTGTGAAAACTGCGGTGCCCATTTAGGACATGAGTTTCTTGGAGAAAATTTGACAAACAAGAACACCCGGGAATGTGTCAATTCATTATCCATACGTTTTATACCAAAGGGAAAGGAGCTACCTAAAACAATAATACATGAATAACAATAACAACAATATTAATAATAATAACAAGACTACACAAATAGCAACGCTTGCCAATGGATGTTTTTGGTGTAGCGAAGCAATCTTCAAAAGACTCAAAGGTGTCAAATCTGTTCTACCAGGATATTCAGGAGGAATAGTGGAAAATCCTTCTTATGAAGAAGTATGCACAGGAAAAACAGGACATGCAGAATCAATTCAAATAGAATTTGATCCAACAGTGACACCTTATGAAAAAATCCTTGATGTTTTCTGGCATACGCATGATCCAACTACCCTTAATAGACAAGGCAACGATGTTGGCACACAGTATAGATCTGCAATCTTTTATCATGATCAAAAACAAAAAGAGCTTGCTGAGAAGTCAAAAAGAGATCTTGAAAAAGCGGGTGTTTACAAAAATCCTATT
>JAICSL010000222.1 GCA_025936955.1 Nitrososphaeraceae archaeon | reverse complement strand
TTATTGACCCTTTTGAAATATTTTTACACATTGCGGAGGACATACGTTTTCACAGGCCATACAAAAAATACAATCTTTTTCTCTAATCATAAAAGGTTTCTTCTCGGATGCAGGATGTCCAGGAGTTTCTAACCATTCATATACATTTACAGGACAGGCTTCTATACACGCGCCGTCTGCTACACAAATATCAAAGTCTACACATACCTCTGTACCCCAAATTCCCAGTTGTCCGGGTGGATCGATTGGACCCCACACCTTTATACCTTGAAAAGTACCAGTTGGCTGTCTGGTTGATTTGAATGTAGCATCAATAGGCCCATCGACCTTAGAATAATTGGTGCCAGTACCAGAAAGAGAAATACTAGTGCCTCCACCAGCTGTAGCTACAGCTGGAGGGGCAGCGGTATTTGCTGCAATTAAAGCCGAAGAAGACGCAGGTACGGATGGAGTTTGACTTTTAGATGGTACAGATGCCGTCTGAGAAACTGTTGGTGTGGACTTTGCAGCAGCAATCAACTTTTGGCGTTTAACTATACATAATTGATCATGAATCTCCTTCATACTTTCCAAGGTGCTAGGATTAGTATGTAAGAGAAGTGACCCGCAATCCATACACACGTATTCACTCAAATTGGACATATTTTAATTAACAATTCGCTCATTTATCAATTTTTGGATGCTTATTTATCCTATTCGCGCTTTATCATGACTTTATTTAAGCCGCTAAAAATAAGGTCAAAATACAATAAGTTTGGAGATCAAAAAAATGCTTTCAATCTAACAATTTTAGTTAAATATTAGCCTACTATTTAAATTTCGGGATACAAAATCAATAGAAAATTTTTTTCTACCACTATATTGGATTGAACATTGACATTAAATCATTATGAAGGACAATGTCTACTGCTTTGCCTTACTTGTCAAAAGTATGATTACTCTCGTTTTTTGATAATAACTAAGATTGAGAACCTAGATCACGGAGCTTTTCCATCTTTAATATTTTTATGAATTATAAAGATTAATATTCGCTAAATCTATAAGTCTGATGTTGGGTATTCCAGAGAAGATAAAGGCTATCCAAGAAGAGATACATAAGACTCAGATAAACAAAGCTACCGAATTTCACATAGGTCTTTTGAAGGCAAAAATTGCTAGGCTCAGGAAAGAATTAGAAGAAAATACTCATGGCAGAATCGTCTCTAGTGGAGGGGGACAGGCAGGATTTGATATCAGAAAGACTGGAGATGCCACAATTGTACTTATTGGATTACCAAGTGTTGGTAAGTCTACACTCCTCAATAGTCTAACCAACGCTAAGTCACGTATCGCTTCATATCAATTCACAACATTAACGGCCGTTCCAGGAATTATGCATTACAATGGAGCAAAGCTCCAAATTCTTGATCTACCTGGAATTATAGAAGGAGCATCTAAAGGCAAAGGTCTAGGAAAGAGAGTACTTTCCGTAGCTAGAAATGCAGATCTAATCTTAATCATTCTCGATGTTTTTCAACCAAACCATCTAGAGGTTTTGAAGAAGGAACTTGCAGAAATAGGAATCAAGGTTGACCAAAAGAGGCCAGATGTTATTGTAGAGAAAACTTCAGTTGGAGGTGTATCGGTTAATATACTAACTGAAGTTCACATAACAGAGAATTTAATTAAAGAGATATTACGCATAAACGGCATTCACAATTGTCGAATTATTATTAGAGAGTCGGGTTTGACTGATGATCAATTGATAGATATTTTAAATGGCAATAGAGTTTATGTACCATCTCTTATTGTTTTAAACAAGATAGATCTTGTGAATCAAGGCTTTATAAGAGAAGTTCAATCTAAAATAGGTGATAATTTTATACCGATTTCTGCAGACGCCAATGTTAATATTGACGGCCTGAGAAGCGCGATATATGAAAAACTAGATTTTATAAGAATTTATATGCGTCCGAAAGGACAAAATGCAGATTATGACGAACCAATGATAATGCGAAATGGATGTACAGTTAAGGATTTATGTAATAAAGTTCATCGTAGTATGACGAGAGACTTTAGATTCGCTCTAGTATGGGGTAAAAGTGCAAAGTTTGATGGCCAGAAGGTAGGTCTTGACCACAAGCTTGTGGATGAGGATGTAATAACTATCGTTAGAAAGGTTAATGCAATCTAGTTAAGTATATTAAATCCGTCATAAAAAAATAACATAAATCTTCCATTTTGAATATGCCATAAATATGGACCCAAAGGGAGTGCAGGCAAATTATTATACTACTGAAGAAGTATTTATTAGACCAAACATACAAGTCTGTGGTCAATGATTTGATATTTTGGCAGTCCTAAGCAGATGAATAAGATAATATTCCGATAGATAACGTCATATATATGCATCAACTATATGGCTTAATATATGAACACTTGTATTAAATCCGATAGATGGGGATTATGTATTATTAGAAGTCTTATTTTATCAGATGCCTATCTGATGATGGTGAACTCGTTAAGCACAATATAGAATCTCCACCTAGAGTGAGAACATCTCATTATTTCTTGGACTATTAAGATACGAATAGATGCAAAGCAAGCTTGTAGATATACTTCTTATCAAGAACCAAAGTGTAAAAAAAGTATTTAATTCCATACGTTGCATAATCTAACAAATTGACCAGAAACGTATTTATTTAAAACTCTTTATGTTTTATTTTGTTATGATAATTAACAAGGAACTGCTTGAAACTAGAAAAAAAATTTCTGATTCAAGACCTAGATTTGTTAGGCAGGAAAGCTGGAGGTATGACCGTTTAGCAGAAAACTGGAGAAAGCCTAAAGGCAAAGATAATAAAATGAGACAACAGGTATCGGGGGTGCCTAGACTCGTGAAAGTAGGATACAGAGGTCCAAAAATATCTAGAGGATTGCATCCTTCAGGATTTACAGATAATCTAGTGTTCAACATGAATGATCTTTTAAAGCTTGATTCAAAAAAAGATGCTGTAAGATTAGCACATGTAGTGGGAATCAGAAAAAGAAAACAGATAATTGATAAAGCAACTCAAGCTGGTTTTAAAATATTGAACCCCGGCGAATTACTAAAAAAGGATGTTAAGGAAGAATAGAGGAGATAAAGAAATTATGGTAGTAAACATTAGAAAGAAAAGGGAACTAATAGCTAGAATATTAAATATAGGTGCAAATCGAGTCAGGTTTGAACCCGACAAACTTGACGACGTGGCTGACTCTATTACTCGTGAAAACTTGCGCGCATTAATAAAGAGCGGAACAATCTGGACCGTCAAGCCTAAAGGAACTTCAAGAGCACGGGCTCAATCAAAAATTGCCATTCGTAAGAAACATGGAATGGGTCCGGGTTCAAAAAAGGGGAAAAAGACGGCTAGAACAGGTAAGAAGGAACTATATGTTATCAAGGTACGCTCTATGAGATATTATCTTAAAGTACTAAAAGATAGAAACGATATTAACAGAGAAATGTATTGGCTATTATACAAAAAAGTCAATGGAGGTCAGGTAAGGACCATGTCCCATCTGAGAGATCTCGTGAAACAAACAAAGATTCGATAATACCCTCGTTTGTATTTACAAAAGATATAATTTTGGAATCGTTTGTTGATTTTTTTTGAATTTCATTCTCTCTTATTTACTTATGGCATATAATAAAATCTATTGATATAACACCACTTGCGGAATAATGAAGACCATGATCAAATTAACATAAATATATCGAACGTTAACA
>JAICSL010000255.1 GCA_025936955.1 Nitrososphaeraceae archaeon | reverse complement strand
TTACCAGACGGTAAATTTGTAACAGCTAATATTATTGCAAGGACTGACTATCTTAAACGAAATCCTGATACAATAAAAAAATTGCTGGCATCACATATTAATGAGACGTTCTGGATCAATAATAATATAGATCAAGCAATAAGTGTATTCAATAGTGGACTTAAAAAGCTTACAGGTAAGATTATTGCTGAAGATGAATTAAGAAAAGCTGCATCAAGAATGGAATTTACATATGATCCACTCAAGGAGTCGCTTTTCAAATTAGCAAAGTATGAATACAAACTTGGGTTTCTGGCAAAAGGAAGTAAACAACAGCCAGATTTATCTGGAATATATGATTTGACACTATTGAATCAAGTATTGATGGAAAAAGACTTGAAATCTATACGATGATTAGTAATTGGTAATTCCTTAGAAGCCGTGTTGGCTTTTGATTACCTGATGAATACTGGAAGCGAAATGGCGGCTAGGCTTTGGATTTCAGTCAAAAGCTGACTGGACCTGCTAGATACTTCTGGTTAGTGATTACTATGATTGGTTCATTGAATAGCAAAGAATATCTTTACAATTATGGTGACTGAAGAATAAGTATGTTTGATATTAGTAGTAAATCTGATACTCTACGTCAGGCAACCGCACAGGCGATTGTAAAAGCATCTTCCACAACAATAACTTTGATCAAAAATGGTAAATCCCCAAAAGGTAGTATAGTTGATGCTGCTCGGCTTGCTGCAACGATGGCCACCAAGAGAACTTCAGATTTAATACCGTATTGTCATCCTATTCCAATTGATCATGTCAAAGTTGATGTCTCTATAAAAGAAGAATCAATTGAAGTTGCTGTACAAGTAAAAAGTATATGGCATACAGGTGTTGAGATGGAGTCTCTGACAGGCGCAGCAATAGCTTCTTTGACGATTTATGATATGCTAAAACCAATAGATGAATCATTATCAATAGAATCAATTAGATTAATAGAAAAGAAAGGAGGAAAGAAAGACTTCTATGAAAATTATTCTAGAAGACTCAAGGCTGCTGTTCTCGTTACCAGTGATTCACGAGGAAAGAAAGAGGATCAATCAGGAAAGGTCGTAATTAATAAACTGAAAAAAGAATTTGATATCGCAGACTATAAAGTAATTCCTAATAATACAAATATTATATGCTCAGAAATAATCAGATTTTGTGATGAATTAAAAGTTGATATTGTTATAACAAGCGGTGGGACCGGTGTGGGACCTCATGATAATACTCCTGATGCGACCAAGAAGATTATAGATAAAGAAGTAATTGGAGTATCTGAAATGATTAGGGCTTATGGACAGAAAAGAACACCCCTGTCTATGCTCTCAAGAGGATTAGTCGGAGTTAGGGGAAATACACTTATAATTAATCTGCCGGGAAGTGTTAGAGCAGTTTCGGAATCTCTGGATTCTCTCTTTCCTGGAATACTGCATATCTTCAAAATGTTATGGGGACATACGCATTAATCGATCAATTAATAAATAATATTATTCGTCTTCAAGCCTTTTCTTTGATAACTCTACTTTATACAGGTCTGAGCTTTTTTAAAAACAAAAGTAGGTATAAAGCAATTAATGATAGTTGTAAAGTTGACTAGATAGTTATTACAAAGGCCTAGTGGTTCTAGGAATTAATCTCATACAGTATAAGATAGGATGGGATGGGATGGATTATTACGATTTGTTTATACTCACAATATCTGCTCCTATACTAAAGACATATGCATCTACCAGTGTTATTATAAAAATATTATTTGTTATACTTTGACATGAACAACATTAGACTTATTTCCATGAGAGTCGAGATATTATTATAGTTATTGTTCTTATATTACGTAAATTCAATTATCCTTATCTTCTAATGACAAGATCTTCATTAGGCTAACATTTTGAAATCAAATTGAATTTGATTTGTCTAATCTTGTATATCCGTGCTTTATTTATGATGATGATGATCTTGTATAAGCATTTCTAAAAGGAGAGGATTCTATTGTATAACGAAGATAATAATTCTCTGGGTAGTTAGTCTATGAATTGGTCGGCAACGTACGAAAACCCTGGTAATAGATTGACTTCGACTATTTGTCCTATCTTAATATTGGTTGTTTCTTCCGGAACTATGATATATCCATGCGCTTTAGTAAGTATTGTTAAGCTTTCTGTTTCCCCGATCAATGGGCTCGCTTTAAAACCGTCTGGCAATTTAGATAATTTAACGTAGACTATTTTTGTAAAGGTCGGGAATCGTTTACGAGCACTCCATTCTTCAGCCAAAATAGCCCAAATCGTCACCAATGGACTATTTTTTCCGCATAATGACCTTAATAAAGGATATGCAAACATAATGAAAGCATTTAGTGCCCCTTGAATAGGCCCGGGCAAAACTATTATTGGTTTACCTTTAACTACTCCTAATCCCGTTACTCTCCCGCGATCTAGTTTAATTCCGTGGATAAGTATACCCGGATTACCTATCGAATTAACTGCCTCTTCTACTAAATCATGGTCACCTACTGAGGAACCGCCCATCGTCAGAATCAAATCAGAACTTGTACAAGCATATATGATATTTTCATGTATTTTTAATACTTCGTCAGGAGTTACACCTAACCTAAAAGGTATTCCGCCAATCTCTTCTATTAATCTTAAAATTATATGACTGTGGGTATCAGGGATCTTACCTTGTTCAGGATTCTCTAATTCGGTTAGCTCGCTACCTGTTGGAATCAATGCAACGCAGGGTTTTCTAAATACTGGCACTCTAAAACATATAGAAGAGAGTAGAGCTATATCCTGCACTCTTAATACTTTTCCTTTTGTAAAAATTATTTCTCCTTTTTTTATATCAGAGCCCACAGGATAAACAAAAGATCCGTTACGAAAAGGAGTGAAAATTTTTAATTCCTTTCCATCCATTTCACATTCCTCAATTGGTACTACTGTATCCAATCCCATAGGCAAATAACCGCCAGTTGAAATTTTATAGGCTTCTTTATTATTTATTATATGATCAGGGGGATTTCCTAATTCGATCTTTGTATTACTTATTGTTAATGTGATAGGTTCGGATCTTGAGGCATGTAGGATGTCCTTAGATTTTACAGCGAATCCGTCCATATGAGATCTATTGTATGCAGGCACATCAACAGTAGATACTATATCTTCGGCCAAAACTCTCTTATAGGAATCCAAGATGGCAACAATCTCAGTTTGTGTACGTAAATCGATATGTTGC